>JAUTXJ010000188.1 GCA_030838075.1 Acidobacteriaceae bacterium | reverse complement strand
AATAATTCAAGGCGATAACGAATCTGACCGAACTGCAACTGAGTGCCTTCGCTATTTACCTGGTAGTCGTTTTGAGCTTGCCCGCTGAAGGTCACGATGGAATTAATAACCGCGGTGGAATCCCGGAATGCTTTAGTGTAGTCACGAACCTTTTGTTCCCAGGGTTTGCGATCCACATTAATGGAAACTTGCGAACCGACGAAGGTGTGCGGCTCTTCACGAGAAAAGTCGGGAGCCTTGCCTTCGGCCGTTTCTACTTTCACTTCTTTGCCGGTTTTAATCTTGATCAGCGCTTGTGAAGAGGCCTCGTACTGCTTGTTGGTTTCGAGCCAGATGGCACGACGCAACACCTCGGCATCGTCATCCAGGGGGACGGAGGTGCCCGGGCCGCCATTGGCTTGCTGGCGCTCCCCGACTTTGTGGGAGTTATCCAGCGTGTAGCCTCCGGTGCGCACGGAAACTTCCAGCCAGCGGTTGCGGCTCTCCGTGCTGTTTAACAACGCGCCATTCGAACCGGAAACATCCGCGCGTTGAGTGTCCGTGACGGTGTAGCCGAGAAAATAGGCGGGCGGGTCTTGCGCTTTCAAAGCTTTGAAGGAGCGCTCCATCTCGGCTTGCAACGCTACCAATACGGGCGAACGCTTCGCAGGTGCGTCCGGAGGCGCGGCAAACAAGGCAGGGGTGACGCTGCACAGTGCGGTCAATACACAAAGGACATGAATCCATCTGTTACGCATCCACAAGATCCAAGGGAGCCTCACAAGCGATTAGCCGGGAGCGACAAGTATTCAGTGTAACCGAGCGCCCGCGAACCGTACAAACGTGGTTAGCTGCGCTGCAAGGTATTGGATGGGCCGGAGCGTTGGACCGTTGCACTCAGCAGCAAAGTTGGTTCCATGTGAGTAAGCAGGCGGGCGCGGCTAACCGAGTCATAGTCTAAAGCAATTACTAGCGCCTGCTGCTTTGCAACTCCGCTTATCGCAACTAGAAGTTGACCGGTATCTACCCGCAGGTCGCCGGGTTAGTTTGTGGGTTGCATTTGGTTGTGACCGGCGTGGTCTTGCTGCTCCCGCGCGTGACGATGGGTACCACGACGATAGGAATTCCAGCCAGCACTCCTAACGTAATAACCGTGCCTTTTCCAATGTGCGTCGTGGATTGCACCGGCCCTGGAGGTCCGCCCACGTCGGTACTATTCACTGCTTCGGTCAGAAGATCGAGGGTCGCTTGAGCGGGAGCCAGTGGACCGGAGTTGTCACCGCTGCGAACGCTGCTCATCTGCCCAGCTTTGACCACTACGCAAACGCCGGCCAGATTGCACACTCGCACCAAGCCCTCAAAAACAATTACGTTCATGGTGCTGTTGTCATAAGCCACATAAAAATCCGTACCCACGACACCCGCAACACCGGCGGGAGTATGCACCTCAAATTTTCCGTCTGGTTTGGCGATCTTTTGCGCCTGGCTGCGGAGCTTGCCATAGGTTAGCTCCAGCTCTGTCTGTTGCGCGCCAGCATCGTGTTTTACAACGTGCATCGAGGAATTTGAGCCCACGTTCAACACCGAGCCGTCGTCCAACGCGATGCGCGCGCGGCCGTTGACCTGAGTGTTCACGAGGTCCTGCCAATCCACCACGGACTTGGCGGAGGCGGTCAAAGTTTTAGAACCGCGAGCGATATTCACGGCGGGGATCACGCGAGCGACTTCGCCCGCCCGTGAATTGGCAGATTGCGGAGCAGCAAACAGGTCCGCGGGTACAGCGACAAAAAAAGGAAGGAGCAGTGCCAAGGCAAAGCCATATGGGGAAGATGTCTTCATTTGAGAGACACTCCTGGACCAAAGATTACCTACCGTTGTTACGGGAGAGTATCAAAACTGTCAATCAAAAAAAGGGATTAACGTTGCAAAGCATCACTTCAGTGGTTCAGTGAGGAGCGGTTTTGGCGTGCTTTCGCTACTAAGATGAAAAATCACGGCAGCCATATCGTCGTGCTGGCGAATGACGTCCGTGAAATCGTGTACCGCTGAAAAAATACGCGCCAGCTGTTCTGTGGGCGACGTGCTGAAGTTGTCTTTACAAACACCCATCAAGCGACCAACGCCAAAATCCTCGTAGCGAGCATTTTGAGCTTCGATAATGCCGTCTGAGCAAAAAAGGATGGAATCGCCCGGCTCGAATTTCAACCCTAAAGTGTCGTATTGCGAGTCCGGAAATAAGCCCGGTGGGATACCCGATATATCCAGGACCCTGCTGCCATTAGCCGACAAATAGAGTGGTCCGGGCATTCCTGCGCTGGCTAACTGCATTTCGGAAGTGTGAGGATCGAAAACTCCGTAGACTATCGCGGCATGACGGCGAAGTCCGCCACGGCTCATCAAACGTTGGTTAAGCGCCGATAAGATTTGGCTCGGCGAGCGATCCGTTTTGCGCAAGCTACGCAGAATTCCCACCGCCAAGGCCGCGTACATCGCGGCGGGCAAGCCTTTGCCAGAAACGTCGCCAACGTAAAATGCCACGTAGCCGTTATCCATTTGGAAATAGTCGACGAAGTCGCCTCCCACGATGTCCACCGGCTTAATTTCATGGGCGACGGTTACCGGTCCCGCGTAAAGAACTTCAGCGGGAAGCATCAGGTTTTGTATTGTGCGCGCTTCTTCAAGCTCCTCCTGGCGGAGTTTTACGATAGCGCGAACTTCGACTGCGGGCGAAATGGTAAGCATATAAATTTTTGTGGGCGTGAATCACCGCGAAGGGGGTTCGATCGGTAAGTGGAGTTTAACAAAGTTGGTCTTGAGGTTGGCGAACAAAACCGAAGTTGTTTCCTACGCAATTCCCGCGCAAGCAAACCTTGCCGCCTCGCCTTTTCGGGATAAAAATTACGGCATGCGGGTTCTTGCGATGTTGTTGGTCTTCTCGGCGTTGTTGTTCGGTGCGTATTATTTTTATTTAAAGAAACTACCAACTACTGACAGTGGCACCGCATCCACGCAAGCCATCAGCCTAACCGGTGTGCGCAGCGACCTGCTGCACATCGCGCAAGCCGAGCGGGCAAACGTCGCCTCCAACGGCAGTTGCGCATCGCTGGCGGAGCTCATCTCCTCGAATATGCTGACAATGACCAGGACCGAACGCGAAGGCTACAGTTACTCTGTGGAATGCTCCAGCGCAGAATTCAACGTAATCGCGCGACACGCTCCCGCTCCTAGCGGCTCTCCTATTCGTTACCCCAACCTGGCCGTGGATCAAAATATGCAGGTTCACGAAGTGAACTAACTGTCAGACAAGCACGGCTTAGCGCAGAACACATTCTCGGAACATTCCTCGCAAACTCTCCGTAACATACTGTGACTTCGGATAATTGAACCTCGGGTTTGGCTGCTTTCGACGACGGACTTTCCGAAAAGGAGACGGTATGGACAATACAATTGGGCTGGTCGCGGTCATTCTTTCGCTGGGATTTCCTCTCGGTGCCATGTACACCTACTACTGCGTGCGCAAACTGCGCAGCCAGGAGCGTCTGGCGGCTATGGCGCGGGGTGTGGAGATTCCCATGGAGCCGGAACTTTCTCAAGGAGCGCGTTCGCGCCGTTGGGGCATTCTGTTGGTTTCTGGTTCGGTGGGTTACATGGCGGCGATGGCCATCGTCGCCCACTTCGCGGAACCCGATGCCTGGACGGCGGCGGCCTTTGGCATCATTCCGTTCGCTGTGGGTGTGGGATTTTTTGTCGACTGGACGCTCATCCGCCGGGACGCCCAAGTTTCGAGCTAATCGTTTTGAGCGCGGGCGCAACCGAGGCCCAAAAGGGCAGCCGTGTTAGAATTGTGCATCAATGCATCCTGCAATACCGCACCTTATCGAACTGCAACGGGTTGACCACAATATTGGGGCGTTGCGCGCCGAAATCGAAAGCTATCCCAAACGGATTCAGCAAGCCGACAGCAAGCTGAGCGGCGCGCGTGCGGCTGTGGCGGCGGCCAAAGAAGCGCATGCCAACGCGCTCAAAGAGCGGAAAAAATTCGAGCTGGACGTCGATCAATGGAAAGATCGCGCGCGTAAATATAGCGATCAGAGCGGCGCGGTGAAAACCAACGAGGCTTACAAAGCGTTACTACACGAGATTGCCAACGCCGAAGCGGAAGTCGCCAAGGCTGAAGACCGCCAACTGGACGCGATGATGTCGGGAGAAGAGTTTGAGCGGCGCGTGCGACATGCCGAGGCCGAGCTGAAGGAAGCGGAAACGAGCGTAGCAGCCGCTCGCAAGGAAATTCATTCGCGCTACGACGAAAAACAAAAATTACTCAAAGTGGCATTGGCGGAACGCGAGCGCATCAGTGCTCCGGTACCCAAAGATTTACTGGAATTATATGAGCGCATCGCAAAGCGCCACAACGGAACGGCGATGGCGCAAGTGCGCGACCAGCAATGCCGTGGATGCGGGATGCGAGTGCTCCCGCATATCATTCAAGAGCTGAACCAGGAAACTAATGAAGAAATTTATCGCTGCGAAATGTGCGGCTTGATTCTGTACACGCTGGATCCTATTCCAGTGGCAAATTCCGGCCCAAGCTCAGGCAGCGACAAGGCCTCAACTGCCTCAGCTACAAATTCCTGATGATTCGGCGCCCGATCTCTTCACGTGAAACCGGCTTGTTTGCCGGTTCCGAGCCGGAGGCCAAATCACGTCCCGCCCCATTTCAAGCCAATATCGATGGCGGTTCTCGGGGGAATCCAGGGCCGGCGTCCTATGGCGTGGTATTGCGCAACGAACGCGGCGAGATTGTCGCGAAACTAAAAAAATACATTGGGCGCATGACCAACAATGTCGCGGAATATTACGGACTGATTGCCGCGCTGGACTACGCACAATCCAATGGTATACGGGCGTTGCGCGTGGAAAGCGATTCGGAGCTGCTGGTGCAGCAGATGCGCGGGCATTACAAAGTAAGGAGTGTCGATCTGCGACCGTTGTTCGAACGTGCTAAAAAGATGTCGCAGACGTTTGAATCGTTTCGAATCGATCACGTCTATCGCGAACAGAATGCGGAGGCCGACGCGCTCGCGAATGAAGCCCTGGATGAAACATCGGGCAAGCCGAAACAATCCGTTGCGACCAAGCCGGAAGGTCGCCCGGGATTGCCTCAGGATATGCAGAGCGCTCCACGCAAATTGCGCGCTCAAGTACGCGATGGTAGATTGCATCTTCTTGATCCGTTGGATTTACCGGAAAATACAGAGGTTGAAATCCTGCTGCGCCCCGCGCCTAAAAATTAAATCGCGCGACTACTTCAAAGCATACGAACGGTACAGGGTGTCGCGCTGCGCCGGCACGAACCCGGCATCGGAGATGATGCGGCGCAATTCGCTTTCGTTGGTGCGGTTTTTAACGCCCGCGGCGAACACTACGTTTTCTTCAATCAAAATACTACCGACATCGTCCGCGCCAAACTGCAGACCGACTTGACACACTTTAATCCCTGGAGTCAGCCAGCTCGATTGAATGTGATCGAAATTATCGAGGTATAGGCGGCTTACTGCCAGCGTCTTCAAATAATCAACCGCCGTGGCTTCGGGAACTTTTTTCCCGAGTGGGGTATTGTCCGGCGCAAACATCCAGGGAATAAAAGCCGTGAAGCCGCCAGTGTCTTCCTGAATTCTGCGCAGGCGCTCGAGGTGATTTACGCGGTGCCGCAACTCTTCGCCGCAGCCGAACATCATCGTGGCGGTGGTGCGCAAGCCGAGCGAATGCGCGATGCGGTGCATTTCTTCCCAGTCATCACTGGTGCATTTGAGCCGCGCGATTTTTGACCTGATTTCATCATCGAGAATTTCCGCGCCGCCGCCGGGTATGGATTGCAAACCGGCGGCCATCAAACGCTGAATCGTTTCACGGACGCTGAGCTCGCTGACTTCCGCTATGCACAGAATCTCTGGCGCGGAGAAGCAATGCAGATGCACCTGCGGATAGCGCTGTTTCAAAGAGCGCAGCAAATTTTCGTAATAGCCGATCTGAAGATCGGGATGCAGCCCGCCCTGCAGAAGAACGCCGGTGCCGCCCAGTTCCAGCATCTCGTCGATTTTTTCGTAGATTGATTCGAAAGACAGTAAGTAACCATCTTTTGCGCCCAAGGGGCGGTAGAAAGCGCAGAAAGAGCAATATTCAGTGCAAAAATTTGTGTAATTGATGTTGCGGTCGATCTGGTAGGTGGCTACGCGCGGATCAGTCTTTTTAAGGCGCATTTGATGCGCGGCCATTCCGATGCCGAGCAGGTCATCGGACTCCAGCATGTCCAGCGCTTCTTGTTTAGTCAGGCTCAAGTGTTTCCTGCGTATCTTTCATTCTATACAACGAACTCGTTGAATCCGAATTCCGGTCGCCTTGCTTCT
>JAUTXJ010000175.1 GCA_030838075.1 Acidobacteriaceae bacterium | reverse complement strand
GTACGGCAATTGCAGAAGGCCGGAATGAATAGCACCTCGGCTCAACTGCTGATCGCTCGAAAGCGGGGAGAGCTGGAACGCCTCATGAACTCAAATGGCGCGACCAGGCCGCCAGCCCGCCGTGGATCCAGGCCGCCAGCCCGCCGTGGATAAAGGCGCTTGGCGACGTCCGGCGCATGCGGGACGTGGTGGGAATGCGACCCTTCCTTCCACCGTCGTGCTAGCGGCGCATCGCAGCGGGATCAGCGCGATCTAAAAGTGAGTAACAAGGAAGGCCATGCCCAGCACCAGCGTGATGCTTACAATGATGATGAAGACAAAGAATCGGCCCATCCTTGTTCTTCCATGCGTTAAGAGGCGCCTATCAGGATAGTTGGCAGGACATTTTTTTAGTGCCAGCTGTCGCGCGTTGATGTCGCCTTTCGGAAAACTTCATTGGCAGATTGCCGTAAGCAACATGATCATCCAGCGTCCTGAACATCGCATTGCATCTGGTTGAAAATACGCCGTTCGGCTCGCGCAGAATTTCCAGAAGCCTCTCGCCCGTTCCTGGACAATCACCGGCGCTCGTGTCTCAACCGGGAACACTGGAAAAAGCGGAAGCCCCGCCTGGGGAAAGCGGGGCTTCCTTTGGGAAGCAAGGAATCGGGCGGGGCGATCTGCTTCTGAGGTACGTCTGCGGAAGTCGAAAAAAGGTTCAAAGCAACAACGCCGCCCGAGCGGAGTATGTTCGCTCGGCGGCGTTGCCGTAGAACTGGATATGCAATTCCCCAGTGCAGGTTAGTGCGTGCGGCTGGGAGAAAGGTTCATTGCCGAGCAGCTCAATTTATTACCCGGTGTATTTTCAGCCACCCCGGAATGGACCCAGCCGTCGGGCAGCCGGGTCTTCCGGATAGGCCACAGGACAGGTTGTAGATGGCGCAGCCGTCGCCGGGTGTCTGAATGACGATCTGCGCCCGCAGTAAAAATGCGGTCGGCGCCTTTTGAGAATGGAAAGCAGGTAGGCGTGTGGACCACTTACGACGCCAAGGGAAAAGGTCGTCAAATCGACGAAGATGAGGGGCCAGGGTTGAACTGGCCCGCCCGGCGCGGTGCGGTGTTGCTCCGAAGCAAGGGCGGCGCAGAAAATCTCCGCCCAGCCAGCGGGATCCACAATCTCAGGTGTATCTTTCATCGCGGTGGGGTTAGGTGGGGGTGTCCAGAATTTCGCTGTGGATGGCGATGGATTTTGACAACCTCTATGCCGAAGCTCTCAACGCGTGGCCTCCCGAAGTCAGGTTGCCGGTGAGATCGTTCGTGACCGGGCATCTGGTCGATGGTCTCACTGACCTCGAGCATTCGATCGCGGCGCAATGGGCGGGCCGCCCGCACGAAGTCCTGATGGCGACGCTGAACTGGACGATCCTGCGGGCCGTCCACGCGGCATTCGCAACTCGTCAATCGGTTGTGATGGCCGAGCTGCCATCTATTCGTGAACGATTTGAAACCGAGCTCCGGCTGTTGCTCAAAAGGCCACATTGGAAAGAGCTCGATAGCAAAATCATCCGCGAATATTTCGGAGAGTAAAGGACACCGCACGTTTCTCTGCAGCGGCCATCGAGAAACGAAGATGGCAAAGATCGCAGAGAATAGTCCTTGCAATTTCCGCTGCGGAACCCGGTTCCCGCTGAAACCATTGAAAAACCCCTGCGTTATTTCGGGTGTACTCAATGTCAGGAGATGCGCATGAGGAAAACATTGGCGATTTTGGCGACGGTTGCCACAGTTGGCGCCACCGCCGTGACGGCACCGGCTGAGGCGCGAGGACGGGGCATCGGCCCCGGACTGGCTTTCGGCCTGGCTGCCGGCGCACTCGCCGCCGGCGCCGCGGGCGCGTACGGATATTACGGTCCGGGCTATGGTTATTACGATGACGGCCCCCGCTACTACGGGCCGGCCTATTACGGCTACGGATATGGACCTTACGCCTATTACGGCGGACCCTATTATCGGCACCATTATTGGCGCCATCGCTGGTGACGAAAAAGCCCGGAAGCATCGCTTCCGGGCTTTTTTAATGCGATCGCTAAAATTGAGCCGCGCTCGACGTCACCGCGAGGAGCAACTTGTCCGCCGTAGCTCAACGAGCGAAGGCAGAAGCGACGAAGCAATCCAGTCTGCCGCTTAGTTGCGGCTTTCTGGATTGCCTCGCTGCGCTATGAAAGTGTCAGGATCAGAGCGCAATGTAATCCCTAGGACCAGGATGGCAGGCGTTCGAATTCGCTGCGGGCTTTTTGCAGCGTCGCAACTTGCAGCGTCGCGACAAAATATTCTTCGCGTTCGCGCTGGAATTTCTCCTGGGTGGCTTTGAAGCTTGCCACGCGCGTGGCAATTTCTTCGCGTTCCGCCGCAAGCACGTTTTGCTGTTCAGTCATGCCTGTCCCCTTGATTCGTGTCCTGCGTCTATGGTGATTGCGAATGGGGCGCGAATGCGGAGATTGAGTTGCAGGATTGTGATTGCTTCAATCGAAGTGCTCGCACGCATCGAAGAACTCGCATCGTTGTGAAGCGCGACGAGAAGAAGAACGACTCGGCCAAGAACGACGAGACCAGCCACGAGGTAACGCAGCCGATCGCGGACGGGGCCTGATGGGGGGCCGAATGTTGGGGCTTGCCAACGATGCGGGGGCATTGACTTAGCAATACGACTGGCTGTGCTATAAAGAGTGGCCAAACATTCGGATAGTTCCAGTGATCGCACCGGATCTTCGCAGCGGGGTGGAGCAGCTCGGCGACATGATCGCCGAGGCCTCCGCCATCCTTCCGTTTACCGGCGCCGGTATTTCGACCGAATGCGGAATTCCCGATTTCCGCTCGCCCGGCGGATTGTGGACCCGCAACCGCCCGATTCCGTTTGATGAATTCGTCGCCAGCCAGGATGCCCGCGACGAGG
>JAUTXJ010000154.1 GCA_030838075.1 Acidobacteriaceae bacterium | reverse complement strand
TGGGATCGTTTGCCGGGACACCGCAGCCGACTGGTGCAGGAGTACATTGCTGGTTTGCAGGGCTGGATTTCCACTGCCTATCTTCCACCCTACGCGCCGGAACTGAACCCCGTCGAGTACATCTGGGCTTACTGGAAGCAGCACGAGTTACCCAATGTCTGCCCCAAGGACTACTGGCAACTCAGCGAAGCAGCACGACGAACGCTCCGTCGCAGGCGCCGCCGTCCGCGACTGATCACCGCCTTCTGGCAGCAATCTTCTTTATGGCCCGAATAGCTCTATATTATGCGAGAGTCAATAGGTCAATCGGGGAGACATATTCTCGCTTTGATTCCTCTTGCAGATGTTCAAGCCAGAGCTGCATGGCGTGCTTGTACCCAGCAGCATCGCGAACGGCCGCATAGGGCCCTACTTCTGTGGACCCACTTAGTGCGCCGACCCGCGACCACTCGGAGGCTGCTTCTCGAAACATCCCCTTGAGCTCGTATATCCTGGCGAGCTCCGCATGCGTAAATTTAAAACTGGGTTCTAGGTCGATGGCCCTCCGGAGTTCCTCGATTGCTTCGTCATACCGGCGCGCGTAGCGCAGAATTTCTCCCTCACTCGTGGCGACCGGAAGAGATAAGGGGTCCAGTTCCTTGGCGATTGCTATTTCGGCGGTAGCTTCTTTGAATCGTCCTATTTTGGCCAGGAGGACGGCGCGCCATTGATGTGTGTTCACGTCCTTTGGATCAATCTCAAGGGCTCGCTGGAACTCTGATCCCGCGCCATCCCAATCCCAGACGTAATCTGCCCGAATCACAGCAAGCGAAGCGTGCGCCTCGGCCAGTCCATTGTCGATTTCCAGCGCTCTGAGAGTTGCCTCTTTCGCTTTTTCATATGCCTCGCTAGGCGGTAGGTGCCCGAGGTCGGCTTGGCGGACATAACAGTCGGCCAATCCAACATACGCGGCTGCATAATTTCCGTCTAAGGCGATCGCCTTGCTAAAGTATTCGGTGGCTTGGCCAACCGAATACCCAGACATTTTGTTCAAGTTATATCGCCCCTTCAAGTAGAGCTCGTAAGCCTCGAGGTTAACCGGACGAGCAGTTGCCAACCGAGCTTGGTCCGACCACGTGAGCTTGATCCGAATTGCTCGGGCAATTTCGCGCGCCAGCTCCTCCTGCAAAGCTATTACATCTCCGATCGGCCGATCGTAGCTCTCCGCCCATACATGATTCTCCGGGTCCGCCTGAATGACCTGCGCGGTCACTCGCACCCTCCCTGCTGAGCGCGCAATGGTGCCCTCCACCACGGCATCCACTTTCAGATCTCGGGCAATCTCGGCCAATGGTTTCCGCGTACTCTTGAAGCGCATAACTGAAGTCCGGGAAATCACCCGCAGCGACCCGATCTTAGCCAACTGTGTGATCAGTTCGTCAGTCATCCCATCCGCGAAGTATTCCTGCTCCGGGTCGCCGGAAAGGTTTTCTAGAGGAAGTACGGCGATGGATTCGATGCGAATTGCTGCTTTCTTGCCCAACAATCTCTCGCGAACGCCGCTGATATTCAAAGCCGCGAGCACAGCAAAAAGAGCAACTGCAAGCCCGGCCACAAGCCACAAGTACCGATTCTTTGTCCCAACCTTTCCGCTCAAAGGTGTTGTACCGCCGTTGACGGAGGGTAGGAACCGATATCCGCGGCGCGCTACAGTCTCCACAAAGCGCGGACTTTCCGCAGAATCGCCCAGGGCGTCGCGCAAGCGCTTGACGGCAGCGTTCAGGCCATGGTCAAAATCGACGAAAGTATCGACTGGCCATAGTTTGTTGCGAAGTTCTTCCCGCGTGACTACGTCGCCGGGATGTTCCAGCAGCATAGTGAGGATCTGGAAGGGCTGCTCCTGCAGCCTTACTTTTGCTCCGTTGCGGCGCAACTCGCCTGCCCGCAGGTCCAGTTCAAATAAGCCGAAGCGAACGGTATGCACTCCATTGTTCGCCATCTTTTCCCCAGAATCGAAGCGAGTTTAACACTATCTGATTTAGCTTCGCTTCGTTATCCAACCGCTTAAGCTTTCAGGCTTGTTACGGCTGCGCGGTATCGCCGATGAAATTACGAACGCGTACCATCAAGCTGTAATCCATGAACGTGCCGCTTCGTGCGCCATCATGCACGGCTGAGCAGACAGAGTCATCGGCATTCGCGCTGGGTGTTGGTCGTCGAACCAGAAATCGCGACCCGCCTCTGTACAACTCCTGATTGCGTCGGGTTGCCGGACATGTGTGGTTTTTGACGAGAATCTTAGGTTCCACACAAACCCAATATAGTAAGCGCGGATGACAAAGTGCCTGTGGGTTAGGCTTCGGCGAGCCGACTGCAATCTTGAGTACAGCGTACGGAGCCATCTGGCATGATCAGAAACTCAATGCCGGTCAGGGATGCGATAGCGAAAAAGCCCTACCAAAACCGGCGAGCGCGAGAAGATTGCGGTCTGGCTTGAACACGATCAATTGAAGGCTTTACGCGGTTTGCAGCGCGACGGTCTGCGATAGCTGAACAGATTCGAAGAGGCGTTGACTTGTGGTTGGAGAAGAAGAAAAAGTAAGTGAAACTGTTGTGGGTTAGGCCTTCGAGGGTAAACCAAATCCACTTGTCCGGTTTCGGCGGCACTGAATGTCAAGGTGGCGATACGCTCTGTCGTGAGCCAGACAATTTGGCTTTGTTGCATGGGTTTAATGGGAGTAGAGTTGGCCGCAACGGCTTAAGGAGATTACTTCTATGCATAAACTCCGGCTACCCTGGCTGAGACTACTTTTTGTAGTGGCGGTTCATGCGATTTGCGCAGTCACCCTGACCGCCACAGACGAGCCAACCCTCAGCAAGGAACAGATCAAGCAATTCCTGTTAACAGCTAAGGTCGTAGACAAGCGCCCAGTCCATACAGGCGTCACCAGCACCTTTCGGCTTACGCTGACTGACGGCACGTTGACACACTATGCCCATTTTCAGCCCGTTGAGGAGCACAAACCCGCCATGAAGTTCGCGGATGGCCGCACGGAAACGAACTTTGTGGACTCCTACAAGTACAATATCGCCGCCTACGCGCTGGCAGAGCTCATCGGCTTTGATGACATGATGCCGGTATATGTCGAGCGCAAGGTGGACGGCAAGGCCGGCTCAGTTAGCTGGTGGCTACCCTGGAAGATGGACGACGCGCAACGCATGAAGCAGAAGCTGGAGCCACCTGATAAAGACTCCTGGAACAACCAAATGTACAAAATACGGGTCTTTGACAACCTGGTTTACGATACCGATCCCAATCTCACCAATGTCCTGATTGGCGAGGATTGGAAACTTTGGCGCATCGACTTCTCTCGCGCATTCCGAACCTCCAAAGACGTGAAGGATCCCAAGGACCTTGTGCGCTGCGATCGCCAGTTATTTGAGAGGCTGAAGGCGCTGAATGCGAACGACCTGACGGAAAAAACCAAAGGGTATCTGACCAAAGACGAAGTGAAAAGCGTGATGGCGCGGCGGGACAAGATCGTCGAGCGCTTCCAGAAACTAATCGCTGAAAAAGGTGAGAACGAGGTCCTCTACTAACCTGTGTGATGTGGAAATTGGCAAACCGAGAGTCAGTGATTCCGGCTTTCCATTTCCAGTACTGTGGGTGGTACATTCCCTCGTAGTGGACGATTAGTCGCGTTACCGGAGATGTCCCGGGGCGTGCAATTTCACTTGGACGATTTGCGCGTTTGGACGTAGCCGCCCGGCGGCGGACGCTTCGCGTGAGGTAGGAGAGCGTCGGTTGCTCGATGGCTTGAGATAAATTTTGGGTCACAAGGAGGTCCCTGTGACCCATCTCAGAAAAATAATGCTGTAAGAACTACTTCGTTGTCGTCGGCAACCAGGACTCGCAGGGGCATGAGTGGGGGTAGTTATAACATAGGGAAGGAACTATACGGAGAATGTAGGATAGCCGACAGAGCCCGTCGACGATGATAAAAAAACGGAACGACTACGCGAGTAAGCTCTTGCGAAGCGCCAGCACCATGCCGAGCAAACCTGTGCCTGTGTGATTCAAGGTGTGCGAGATTCCTTTGACTCTATTGTACGGTGGGCAGCGGGTATCCTTGCACGCTGAGGTGTTCGAAGAGTGGCTGCTTGACGCCGGGGTCCGATTGGACTGCGATCAACTTTGAGCCTGAACACGACAGGGCCTCTACGTTGGTGTTGGCGAAAACGGTGTTGGCCATATCAGCGCGGACTCGGATTCCTGTCAGAGTTACTGGCGCAACATCGCGGCGCGCAAGTGAATGTAGCTGCACCAAGCAGCAGATTGACTGGATGGTCTACGACGATTTGGCTGTCGACAAATTGCATCCCGGCGAGGCTCCGCAGGTCAACCGTGCCACCCTGGGGCGGAAGAGCTTGGAATCTGGGCGTTGATCATCGGGGCCACGTCCGTTGAAGAGGCGTGAGCAGTGCCTTGGGAATCGCCACCGCAGCTCGCCACAACGAAGGCCAGCGAGCAAGTAATGTAGGCCAGATATTCGCGGCGCATTGGAGTCATCCCTATTGCCAGTCCCACGGAATCAATGCGGTTTGAACGTCTTACCTGTTTCAAGGAGGGTCTTGAGGCGGGAAAGAATGCGTGGCCATCCATCGGCGCAGGCAGAATACGTGGGGTCATCCTCGGCCCACTCGTCATGGGTTACTGTTACTTTTGTGGCTTCGGTCTCGGGCACTACTTCGATAGTTGCGCGTGACTCTTTATCATTTTGGCCCATGGCGAAGGTGTACTGAAAAACTTTTGGCGGCTCAAAGCGCAGGACCTTCCCGTGAACGTAGGTCATGGGCTTGCCATCGGGTCCCGCGCCAACCCATGCGAGCGAGCCACCAGGCCTAAAATCTGCTTGAAATTCGGCGCCCGCGAAGATGATGCGGTTCGACTCTTGCGATACAAAGCCTTCCCACACTTTCTCCGGGGTCGCGGCAATGTAAAAAACATATTTAAGCGGTGCTTGCTGGGCCATGATCGCTCCTGACTTCCTGCGCCATCTTACACAAAAAATTGCCAGGCGGTCCTGGACCGAACGGAAGAATGTCCGGTGGTTTGGGTGTGATAGCAACTGGAGCAAAACAGAAAGGGCAAAAGGATTCTGCACGAACCCCTCTGCCCCCTGTTCACTGTAACTTAAATGCCCGATACACGATCACGTTCGAGTTAGTCGTCGGAGTGCTCCTACTCTGAAGCGCAGGCCACTGGACTTGAAGCGCAGGCGCTAGCCTGATCCAGGAGTGTCTGACTCGAACTAATGAGTTGCTTGGCTTGCTGTTCGTTGATTGCCAAGCCACTGAACTGCGCCTGTGCAAGCAATCCTTTGATCTGTTCGGCCAGGGCATCCCGTTGTGCGGTCCATGCCGCGATGCGATTTTCAAGGTTGGTATAAATTGTGTCGCCTTGGGAAGTGCTTTCGATCGCGTAAGTGGACACAGTCAGAGTGCTTTGTGCCAACGAACCGAAAGGCGCGTTTATTTGTTTGTAGATCTGTCCAAGCTCGAGCAGCGTGTTGGAATGAGCGTGCAGCGTGCCGGAGAGCGTGTTCGGATCGAGCATTTCTAGGATGACGCGGCCATCATGTTGGTAGTCGTCGTTTAGGCCCAGCAGATACATCATCGTCGGGCGAACGTCAGTGTGGTCGGTGAAGAAATCAGTGGGTTGCGTCACGCCGATAGGGCGCACCCCGGGTCCTACCATGCCGATGAAAGTACCCGCGATTTCTGGCTGAATGTCACCGTGATTCCAGGCGAAGCCGGTACCCACAATCGGGCTGAGACTGCCGGTGCCCGTGAAGAAAAAGTTCGGGTCGCCAAAAAAGGTGAAGGTCGGGTCGCGATTCGGATCCGACGCGGAACTCATATGCAGGAGCTTCTGACCCACGCGATCAACAATCGCTCCTTGCAAACTAGGCCCAAGACCGGTCCCGAGCAAGCTTTCCGTCAAGCCAGTCTGCGGATTGACAGTGTTGAGCATCGCCATGGTTTGTTCAAGGGTGCGGACCGTTGGCGAGCTCGGATCCGGATTGCCTTGTACATAAGTAGTGGCGGCATCGTCGGTGTGGTAGGTGAACGGTGTGCTGACTCCGGCGTTCGCAACGGCGAGATTCAAGTCGTAGTCAAGTTCGCCAACGCCGTTTACTCCGTAAGTGCACGGAATGTTCACGCCGTCGCAATTTGCGGGGCTGGGAGCGGCACCGGAGAAATGGTCGCCTTCATCGGGCGTGAAGATGAAAAGCGTGTTGCTCTGGTCGATCCCGGCTGCCTTTAGGTTGGCAAAGAATGTTCCGAAGGCGGCGTTGTAGTCGCTAAGTTGCTTCACATACGGAGCCTCACCGGGACCGAACGTGAATTCCTTACTGAGACTGGCGCCTTCGTGATTGTCGTGAGCATCCGCGATGTACGCGAACACTACCGGAATGCCTTTCTTCAACATGGTTTCAACTACCGCTAGCGTCTGGGCCGGTTGCGGGTTGAAGTTGAGCTGGCCGAATCCGGTGATGGGCGTTCCGTTGTAATCCGTGAGGCCGCCAAGAACGGGAATCATGTACTTCAGCCCAAAGAGCGCCTGGTAGCCGGAGTACACGCCCGGTTCGCTTGGGAGCAAGTCCGCTACGGCATTGTTCTGTGGGGTGCAGAGGGGGCTCCCGATCGCGCAGTGGATGGCCGCGCCGATGAAATCGTTGGTCTGGGCGGACGTGGTCTCCGCAGCTTGCGGAGAAGTAGCACCGAAAACTTTCTTTACGTCGAAGGGTGCTCGTTCCAGCACGATGTTGGCGGTGGAAAAGGCACCGACGTCACAACCGGCGCGGGTGAAAGGTACCCACGGAGCCGGCACATTCTGGCCGGAAGGCGTAGTGAGCGCAAAGGAGTTGTCGGCAGTCGCCGGAGTGATATCCGACACCAGGTCAGTCCAGTAGAAGAAGGCCGAAGGAAACAGGCCGGTGCCGCTGGGCCCGAAAACACCGAAGTTATTCGAGACGAAGATGCCGTCGTCGTCGGAATAAAGGCCGGTTTGCGTGGTGAGAATGTCGTTGGCGGTATGCGAGATGAGCACCGCGTGATCGCCGGTATCGAGCGTCCCGTTTTTCGCAATAAAGTTAAGAAGGTTAGGCATTTGCTCAAGGTCGGAGGGCACATTGGGGTTATCACGGGTGAAGTGGACATTGTCGAATTCCACGTACACCACGTGTTTGATTTTTCCCGACGGGGAGTTAAGTTTGCACTGCGCATGTGCTGACGAAGTGAACCCGAGCGCCAGCAGCCCGCAGCCGAGCACGCGACGAAAAAGTTTTTTTCCAGACATTCCTATTCCTCCAGAGTGATTCGTTTGAACAAGCTCAATCGAATACGCGGTTTTCATGACGCTTAGGGCAATGGATTGTTAAAGTTCGTCGCATACGGGGCGTCGAGATGACTGAGGGTGTCTCGTCCCGCCTACTGGGCTTGCCGGTGCGCTCGAACTTCTATAGATCGGCTGAATACCGCCATTCGGTACAGGAGTATAAACCGAACATTACCTACAATCCATGATGGAAGCGCGCGATGGGCTTGTTGGATGATCCATAACTTAAGCTTCTGGGATTGCGTGGTGTACCCGGGCTTAAAATCATCTGCCGGTAGCGGCTGCAAGGATGCGACGTTTTTATGCCGGCCATCATTAAACCTCCCTCAGTCAGTTGGGGCGAAGTACTCAAGCGCACCTGGAAAGAAGCCCAAGAGGATGATGTTTTCGGGCGATCCGCGCAACTGGCTTATTATTTCTTTCTAGCTTTGTTTCCGCTGTTGATTTGCGTCATTGCGATATTGGGAGTCCTGGCCGGCAAGGGAGCACATGTTCAAGAGGCGGTGCTGGACTTTTTAGCCAGCGTTGTACCCGGTTCGGCTTCCACGTTAATACAGAAGACTCTCACCGAAGTTAACCAAGCGCATGCCACTTCAAAATTGTCGATAAGCTTAGTTTTTTCGCTGTGGTCTGCTTCCGCGGGAATGTCAGCGATTATGGACACCTTGAATGCGGAATATGAAGTTCATGAGGGTCGCTCCTTTATTAAGAGGAACGCGGTCGCTCTTGGACTGACGCTAGCAGTGGCGGTTCTGTTGATCGGGGCAGTGGCTATCGTGTTGGCCGGCGGGCCGACGGCGGAGGCGTTTTCCGGCGGGATCGTGAAGATCGTTATTAAAGTTGTGCAGTGGCCGGTGGCCATTGCTCTGGTGTTGCTTGGTTTTGCCTTAGCGTATTTTTACGCGCCAGACGTGAAGGAGCAGAATTGGCACTGGATAACCCCCGGGGCTATCGCTGGAGTGGTTTTGTGGTTGGCCGTATCGTTTGCGTTGAAAGCGTACCTACACTTTTTTGACAGGTACAGCGCTACGTACGGATCGCTCGGCGCGGTCATTATTCTCTTATTGTGGTTTTACGTTTCAGGTGCTTCG
>JAUTXJ010000152.1 GCA_030838075.1 Acidobacteriaceae bacterium | reverse complement strand
GATGCGCCAATAGATTTGGACAAATTGCTATCGCCAAGCGCGGCACGGGAAGCTGCGTGTGAAGGAAAAAAAATCAGCGAGCCGAGAGGTGGAACTTGAGTTGGGGTCACTATTGGAATTGGAATTGGTGTTAACGCAAGAAAGCGGCATGGATTCGTTCTAAGGATGGGTGAGTATGGGTCACGACGAACGCGAACGAAAGTTTGAGCAGGCGTTACAGCAACATTTGCGTCGCGGCGCAGCTGGCGCGCGAAATGAAGCGGACACACAGGCTGTGCCGGATGAAGCGGTCGGGGCCGTCGAGTGTCTGGATGCTGCGACGCTGGCCGCGTTTCATGAAGGCACGCTGTCGAGCTCGGAAATTGTTGCCGTGAAGGAACACGTCGCCAATTGTTCGCTATGCCAGGAAATTCTGTCGCAACTGGAAGCGACCGACGAAATTCCGTTGCCGGTTGAACCGGGAAAAGATTTGAAGATGCGCGAGTCGGTTTTGCCCACTGGCGCGCTCTATGTGGATTATGCGGCGAGACAAACGCCAAGCTTGACGGTCGCTGGTCAGCCCACACCAGCGTTCAAGGCGCCACACGATATTTCGCGCGGGCGGGGCTTCAAAGCTCTGCGATGGGCCGCCCCTGCGGGAGCGATTGCGGCGGGGTTGCTGATTTGGATCGTGGTGCGCGACCACAAAGTGCAAAACACCCACTTTGAAAACGTGCAGATAGCGCAAGAGCAGCCCAGAGAAAAACGGGTGGCACCTCAAGCACTGTCAACATCGCCTATTCCGCCAGCTCCGGCACCGGGAAGCAAGGCGTTGAATGGGCCGCGAAAAGATGAAGCCATGACTCGCCAACTAGCTGGGGAACCTGGCGCCGTTCGCGCGCAGGAACGCTATTCTCCAAACGTAAAAGCCAAAAGTGCAAACCGGGTAGCTGCTTCCTCAAATCCCACGACCTCTGCGCCTGCCTCGGGCTGCCCAACCGATGTTCCCATGGGGTCGCGCCAATGCGATCACTTAGTTGTATTAGCGCCGTCGGCCAAGCAGGGGCCACAATCACCAGTCACATCTCCAACCGACTTAAGCGCATCTTCCGCGGCGGGAGTGCTGCCCGCGCCGGCAGCATCAACCGGCGCGTCAGCGAACGCCGCAGATAAAAAAGCGGATGCTGATTCGGCTCGTACAACTCTAACGATCATAGATGAGGGATACTCGCTGCCAACCGAACAAATTGCTACTGCCGATAAACTTCGCGAACCAACTTTTGAAACGAGCGGTAAGACAGCACTGGCGAAGACAGTCCTGGCGCACGGAGGGACAGTGCTATGGCGACTGGGAGCTAGAGGACAAATTGTGCGATCAGTAGATGGCGGGGTTACCTGGGTGCTCCAAAATAGTGGAGTGAAAGTGGAGTTGCTCGCGGGTTCGGCACCAAGTGAAGCAGTGTGCTGGGTTGTTGGGCGGAACGGGTCGATTTTAAGAACGACCGACGGCGGTGGGCACTGGAACAAAGTGGTTTCTCCAATCCGCGGGGATATTGCCAGAGTTCAGGCTGCAGATGCAATGACGGCGGCGATTTTTGATGCGAATAAGAGTTCGCGATTTGTTACCCACGATGGCGGTGTAACTTGGCAGGCTGCGAAAGAATAGGCGTTAAATCTGCGACTAAAGTCGAGGACTGCTGGACGGCCAGTGCACGCGATTCATGAAATTTTGGATGCAAGAAATTCCGGCGGCGGCGTTCTAAGGGAGTACGACAAATTCAATCGAGGTGACGCGATGAGAGCCCAGCGCCGTAAATTTCAAGTCGTTGCAGCAGGCATGACCGTATTGATTGGATTGGGAGTGGGTACGGGGATTTATGCCAAGGAGCACCGCCGTAACGGTGGCGCTGAGCAAGAGACGGAAGCTAGCCGCGAGAAAAATGCACAGTCCACTACACTCAGTGATCAAACCGACCTGAACGTCACCGTTTATAACTCGAATATCGCTCTGGTGCGCGATGTGCGGCAACTGACGCTGCCGATCGGCATATTCAGCCTGAAATTCGCAGACATCGCTGCGACTGTAAATCCTGCCACGGTGCATTTTCGGTCCTTGACGGAGCCAGACAAGCTGAGCGTGATCGAACAGAATTATGAATACGATTTGCTGGAGCCCGCGAAACTGTTGAACAAATTCGTCGGCAAGGAAGTCACGCTGGTGCGCACGTCCCGCGAGAACGGCGAGCTTAAACATGAAGACGTGAAAGCCACGCTGCTGGCGGATAACAATGGGCCGGTGTGGAAGATCGGCAATGACATTGTCACCGGAGTTTATGCGGAGGGTTACCGGTTCCCGGAAGTGCCTGCCAATCTTTTCGAACGCCCAACGTTGCTGATGTCATTGGAAAACAACGGAGGACGGAAGCAACAGATCGAGGCGGCTTATCTTGCCGGCAATCTTTCGTGGAATGCCGACTACATTTTGACCGTGGGACGCGAGGATAAGGCCGCGGATTTGGACGGTTGGGTGACGCTCGGGAATACCAGCGGCACGGCCTTTCACAACGCCCGGCTGCAATTGGTTGCGGGAGAACTGAACCGCTTACCGCAGAACGGGAGATTAGAAGTAATGACGCGCGACTATGCAGCCAAGGCCGCGCCCGCCGCACCGCAATTCCAGCAGGAAAGCTTCAGCGAGTATCACCTTTATACGCTGGGACGCCGGACCTCCATCGAGGATAAAGAGACCAAGCAGATCAGTTTGCTGCAAGGGACCGGCGTACCAACCGAGAAAATCTTCATAGTGAATGGCCAGAATTTTTATTATCACAACGCGCAGAATCCTGGCTCACCGATCAAGGACGCAGTGCTGGTGTACTACAAGTTCAAGAATGAGCAGAAAGCGGGCCTGGGCATGCCGATGCCTGCCGGAAACGTGCGCGTCTACCAGAAAGATTCAAAGGGCGGCGTTTTGTTTATCGGCGAGGACCGGATCGAGCACACTCCCAAAGATGAAACCGTGACCGTGCACATCGGCAACGCCTTCGACATCGTGTCGGAACGGAAGCAGACCGATTACAAACGCATCGATAATCACACCTGGGAGATGGAGTTTGAAATTACGCTTCGCAACCACAAGGACTCGCCGGTAGTGGTGGAAGTGAATGAGCCGATTGGCGGCGATTGGGAGATGCTGTCGTCAACGTACAAGGCTACGAAGACGGCGGCCTTTGCGGCGCAGTTTCATGTACCGGTGCAGAAGGATGGAACTTCGGTGTTGAAGTATCGCGTGCGAGCGCGCTGGTAGAAGCGCAAAAAATAAACCGGAGAAATAAAAGCCGCGCCCTTAAAAATAAAGGGCGCGGCTTTTCTATTCTTTGCTAGTAGCTGGAACTCTTCCAAACGTACAGTCCCGAAACTCGAATCTCCTGTTAAGTCAGGAAAGCACGGCGTCGGCTTCGATCTCGATGAGCATATCCGGGGAAATGAGCTTGCTGACTTGCAGCATGCTGGTGGCAGGGCGGATAGCGGCAAAAATTTCGCCGTGAGCGCGCCCGATTTTTTCCCAGTCGGCGATGTCCACGACATAGAGCCGAGTGCGCACAACGTCATTGAGGGTCGCCCCAGCTTTGAGCAAGGCAGCTTCAATATTCTTGATAGTCTGAAGAGTCTGGATGTAAACATCGCCAACGCCAACGATATTGCCGTCGGGACCGGTAGCGGTGGTACCGGAGACGGCGATGATGTTGCCGACACGCACGGCTCGGGAATAGCCGACGATTGGCTCCCAGGGTGCGCCGCTGGAAATGTTTTGACGAGGCACGTTTAATTCTCCTTCGGTTCTTTTCCTGCCGTTTTTCAGTAGTGAGGGACGTGAGGTCATCAGGGTATCCAAGTAACGTTAAGAATGTTAAGCAACGCATCCATGACAATGTGATGCGTGACAACGCATTTCGTCATGATCATTAATACGAGGCATCGTATTCGCAGTAGGTTGCTTGCGCGGTTGTTTTAACGATTAACACGTCGCGTCTGCTTGCGATGGCGGATGGAGACGCGTGGTAAACTGAATAACTCATGCAGCCAATACAGCGCAAGTTGCGGGCTCGCTACGGCCTGCGGACGCGATGAAGTGTAACAACATCCTGGAGGCTATCGGGCATACGCCACTGGTGCGCCTGAATCGCATCAATCACGGATTGAAGCCGCAGATTTACGTGAAGGCCGACTACATCAATCCGGGCGGGTCGGTGAAAGACCGCATCGCCATCACCATGATCGATGAAGCGGAGAAAAAGGGCTTGTTGAAGCCCGGCGGCACCATTATTGAAGGAACATCCGGAAATACCGGGATGGGATTGGCGCTGGTCGCCGCGGTACGCAATTATAAAATGGTTTTCACCATTACCGATAAACAGTCCAAGGAAAAAGTGGATTTGCTGAAGGCGCTGGGCGCAGAAGTCATTGTGTGCCCCACGGCGGTCGAACCGGACGACCCGCGCAGTTACTATTCGGTGGCCAAGAAATTGGCGCGTGAAATTCCCAATTCTTATTATCCCAACCAGTACGACAACCCCATGAATCCGGAAGCGCATTACCTGACCACCGGGCCGGAAATCTGGGAGGACAGCGAAGGCAAAGTCACGCATTTTGTTTGCGGGATGGGCACGGGTGGAACAGTGAGCGGCGTGGGCCGTTACTTGAAAGAGAAAAACCCGGACGTCAAGATTATCGGCGTCGATCCGATCGGCTCGCTTTACTACGATTTCGTGAAACGCGGCGAGACTATCCGGGCCAAGACCTATGTGGTGGAAGGCATTGGCGAAGATTTTTTCCCCAGCACCATGAATTTAAAAATTCTTGACGATGTGCTGCAGGTGAGCGATGAGGAATGCTTTGTTGTGGCGCGCCGCCTGGTGAAAATGGAGGGACTATTCAGTGGCGGCTCAGGCGGCGGGTGCATTTCCGCAACGCTGCGACTGGCCAAGGATTTAGGCCCGGAAGCTTTTGTCGTAGCGCTTTTGCCAGATACGGGCATGCGCTATTTGAGCAAGGTTTATAACGATGAATGGATGCGCGAACGCGGCTACGTGGACGCAGCCGTGGCCATCACCGCAGCGGAAGTGGTGCACGCCAAGCATGCGACACGCAAAGCGCGCGACCTGATTATCGCGCGGCCATATCAAACGGTGTTTCATGCGCTCAAAACTATGCAGGAGCAGGATATTTCGCAGATTCCGGTGTTTGAGGAAAACTTGCCCATCGGCACGATTTACGAGGATCAAATTTTAAACCTGGCGCTGCAAGGCAAGGATTTGCGCAAGCTGGTAGTACGCGAAATGATGAGCAAGCCGCTGCCGCAAATTCCCGGAACTGCGCCGGTAGAACGTGTCACCTATATTTTGAGCCACGAAAACCCCGCGGTATTCGTGGAAATGGGCAACGCCCGGTTTGAGATCCTTACTAAGTACGATTTAATGAGCACGGTCGCCAGCCTGATGGAACAAAAGCGTTGATGGCGCCTTTCGCTTCCTAAAATTCAAAACACTGGAAAGCCAATTGAAGATTCAGGAATTTAATGAACGGTTGAAGAACGCGATTCTCATTGCCGATGGCGCGATGGGTTCGCTGCTGCATGAAACGGTTGGCGCGCAGCGCTGTTTCGATGAGCTGAATAGCACCGAACCGGAAGCCGTTTTTCGCGTGCACCAGGCGTACATCCAGGCGGGCGCACAAATTATCGAGACGAACACGTTTGGAGCTAACCGGTTCAAGCTGGCGCCGCTTGGACTCGGCGAGGAAGTGCAGCGCCTGAACAGCCGGGGCGTAAAGATCGCTCGCGAAGCCCGAGATTCAGCGAGCAGTGAAGTGCTAGTCGCGGGGTCCATGGGGCCGCTTGGATTGGGCGTGCAGTCGCGTCACCCCGAGCCTGAAGAGATCAAGGAAATTTTTTACGAGCAGGCCCTGGCGCTGGAAGAACGAGGCGTCGATCTCTACATATTGGAAACTTTTACGTATATCGAAGAACTGCTGATCGCCATCGATGCAATACGGTCGTTTTCCGGTTTGCCCATCATCGCGCAGCTGACCTACTCCGAAGAGGGCACCACCTATGGGGACTTGCGCCCGGTGGCCGCTGCCGAGCAGATAAAAAACAAAAACGTTCAGGTTGTGGGCGCGAATTGCACTCTTGGACCGCAAGCTTTGCTGCCAATTTTGCAGGAGCTGGCGGGCGTCGCGGATCTGCGCGTGAGCGGAATGCCTAATGCGGGCTTTCCCAAGCGCGAAGGCGATCGCATTGTTTATCCCAAATCATCGCCGGAATATTTCGCGCTGTTTGCGCGCGAGGCCGCGGCGATGGGCGTGCGCATCCTGGGCGGATGCTGCGGAACGACACCGGCACACATTCATGCGATGGCTGAAGCGGTAAAGTCGCTGCGTCCGGTGAAGGCCGCCACGGTTGCACAGGTGACAGCGCCCGCGCGTCCTGCCGCAGTGAAGGAACGCGAGCCGGAAAGCAAATTCTGGCGCAAGCTGCAGAACAATGAATTCGGCGTGTGCGTGGAAATCGATCCGCCAAAAGGGATTTCGCTCGACCGCGTTTACGAGCAGGTGGACAAAATCATGGCCTCTGGCCGCGTCGATGCCATCGATGTGAATAGTGGAGCGATGGCGCGCGTCGGGATGGATGCGCTGATTGTATCCGGCGCGCTGGAGGCTCGCGGCGTGGAAACCGTGCCGCACCTGACCACTCGCGATTACAACATCATTGGATTGCAGGCGATGTTGCTGGGGGCGTGGACCGTTGGCGGCGTGCGCAACGTGCTGGCCATTACCGGCGATCCGCCGTCGGTGGGCGATTACCCGGAAACCAGTGGAGTGTATGAAGTCGATTCCGTGGGGCTAGTGAAAGTTTTGCACCGCCTGAACCAGGGAACGGACTGGGCGGGAAAAACTCTGGGCGGCGCGACTAATTTCGCTATAGGCGTAGCGCTAAATCCAGTGGCCGACGATCTCGACGGCGAGATTGAAAGATTCCACGCGAAGGTAGACGCCGGCGCGCACTTCGCCATGACCCAGCCGTTGTTTGATCCGGAGCACTGGCACGCATTTCTGAAAAAATTGGGCGGCGAGCCAGCGATTCCGGTGCTGATTGGAGTGTGGCCGCTGAACAGTTACAAACAAGCCCTACGCTTGAATAATGAAGTGCCTGGCATCGTAATCCCGCCCGCGGTGCTGAAGTCCCTGGAAGTGGCTGGAGCCGCCGCGCGAGATTGCGGGTTTGAAGTAGCGCGAAAAATGATGGAGTGGGCGCGCACCGAAATGGCGGGCGCCTACTTGATACCGCCGTTTAAACGCTACGAAGACATTTTGGAATTGTTGTAGCACGCAAGTCCGCTCGATATTTCGCGCGACCCCAAATTCTCGGAACAAAATTTGACCGCTACTTTGGCCCCCTTTCCGTTGGCGAGGCGCTGGTGTGGTCGTGAGTGATGCGCCAGCCCTCGGGAAACCGTTGAAAGACTAGGGAGAATACTCCGCCGAGTTCGCCATTTTCGCGCTTTAGATGCCAGTGTCCCAGGACCAGCGCCGCATCGGGCCCCAGAAAGCGAAATTCCAGATTAGAAAAATCGAGCGTGCCCATGGCGCTGCGATCCGGGTAATTTTTTTTGTAACGCGCCATCACCGCGTCCCAACCGCGGAAAATGCCGTTGCTACCGGAAAAAGTGAGGTTCGGCGAATGCCAGTAGCCGGTGAGAAATGCGGCGATGTCGCCGCGATTCCAGGCTGCTTGTTGGGCGTCGAGGACAGCGCGAATGGCGCGACGGTCAGTTTGGCGGCCGGTAGTTTCGTCAGCAGAGCCAGCGAATGATGCTACGCCGCAAAAAATAAGTATTAGAAGCGTGGCTAAAAACTTCGTTCTATTTTGGCGAGAGCGGAAATTAGACATGTATTCACCCGATGTGTTGCGCGGGGCAGCATAGTTCAAACTGCGTGCCCCGGCAACGCGCCCGTTGTTTCAGCAAGGTCGCAGTAAATTCCAGACGTAACACGAAGTCTGCAGCGGTTATGCGCCAGAGTGGGGGCAAGTTCTAAACGTAAGTCAAGCCCCTCGCAACCTGCAAGTACAATTATTACAGATAGTTAAGCCGATGGTCCTACGAGGCTGGTACTTGTGAGCTATAGGGCTAATCAGTAAGGAACGCGAGAATACGCGTGAGGAAAAAAGCATGTTCGCCGCTATGCTCTTCGCCATATCAGCCGTCGCCATAACCCAATTCGGGATGTATTACTGGCGGGCTGTTCTAGCCAGTGTGGCCTCTCAACCAGTTTCTGAGTCCGTGCTCGCAGCCATATCCGCCGAAAATCGGCCGCTACAAGCCGCTGACTTCGTGCAGTTCGCCGGAATCCATGCCTTGACGCCGGACTTGACACGCGGAAAGGGTCTGGGCCTCGTGCGTTTTTATTACGGACTAACCCAGGCGCTGAATATGTTGGTTGGCGTGCGCGTTCCCGCCGTCGCCCAATGGACAGAACGGGAAGGCACGATTTGCGCCCGTTATGCCGCAGTGCAGATCGACCAGCGGTTGCAAGCGAACATGGAATTGGCTGCGGCGCTGCGCTCCTGCTAATTGGGCGTTGACGGCAACGACAAAACGCCATGCGCGTTTTGATACGCAACTAGAGAGAACCTCTAAGCCTTGCGCACAGTTCCTTTCACTGTCGGGATTCAGACTTTGCAGGCAAACTGCTCGCGGTTTGCGGGCCTTCGAACAGGGCTTGTACGGGGATCGTTACGGAACCCAACGCTTCGGAAGATGTATCGCGCGCGAAGACACGCACGTCGGCGCTTCGCGGAGCAATAGTCAGGTGCTTAGCGAGCACAATTCCAGCGGTGCTTAGATATTCATATTGCTTCTCTTCGAAGTTGAGGCCGAATCCGTTGATTCTCCGCCGCAACAGTTTCCCCTTTCGCGTCGCGTTGCACGAAATACAAATCCACGCCACCTTTGCGGTGATTATCCGCGGCCTGTAACAACAACTGCTTCGGATCAA
>JAUTXJ010000144.1 GCA_030838075.1 Acidobacteriaceae bacterium | reverse complement strand
AAAACGACGCATACGGCTCCTTCAAGCGAAAAATCACCGTCTGCGCATCCGGAGCCTCTATAGCCGCAATCATGCGAAACGCTCCGCGCTTCGCCGAATGGTTCGCCGCATTCAAAATAAAATCAAACGTAGCTTTCACATCAGTGGCGGTCAGCGCGCCGCCATCGTGAAACCGCACGCCCGGCCGCAAATGAAAAATATAAGTCAGCGGATCTGGCCTATCCCACGACTCCGCCAAATCCCCGCGCAAATTCATCTGCTCATCGCGCTCCACCAAAATACTCCCCATTTGCCGCTAAAAACACTTCGTCATCCTGCGCCTGGCTCACCAATCGGAATGGCCCCGACCCGATCAACCCTCGCGAGTGATCCGCGCCGGCATTCGCTGGCACAATCCCAATTGCTGGCCGAGATACCGTCCACAAAAACGACGCATACGGCTCCTTCAAATGAAAGATCACGGTCTGCGCGTCTGGCGCTTCTATGGACGCAACCATCCGAAAAGCTCCACGTTTCGCCGAGTGATTCGCCGCATTCAAAATAAAATCAAACGTAGCCTTCACATCGGCAGCCGTGACCGCGCTGCCATCATGAAAGCGCACCCCCGGACGCAAATGAAAAACATAAGTCAACGGGTCAGGCGTATCCCACGACTCCGCCAAATCTCCGCTCAAATTCATCTGCTCGTCACGCGCAACCAGGCTGCTGAAAATCAACCCATCCAGATGCTGCGACTGCCCATCAGTGGCAAATCGCGGATCAAGATTAGTAGGATTCGATTCAATCAGCAGCGTAACCGCCGACCGGTCAGCCTTCGCCGTGTGCGAACAACCGCCTACCGCAATCAACGCGAAGCCGCCAATCACCATGCAACCGCGCCTAACCAACTCAAGGCAAGACAGCATGCAACGCCTAGCCATTAAGCAACCAACCTCCAGCACGTAACCATAAAGCCCAACCAACCCGCAGCACACAGCCGTTAAGCAACCGACCCTGCAGCGCACGGCGATTAAGCAGCAACCTGCAGCACACAGCCATCAAGCAACCAACAGTCATCCCGACCGGAGCGGGCCGATGCTTTTTCTTCTTCTTCGCCCCTGCGAAGAAGTCGGCCCGCGAAGTGGAGGGATCTCTCTTCGATCTATCGCGCAAGCATCTAATCAGTTTCATCAGCCACAGTAGTTTCATAGCCAACGCATCACCGCACGCCCGCGTAGCAAATCTTCCCCAATACAGCCGGCCCACTCGCCCCCGTAGCAGAAAAAACATTCCCCGCGCGCTGGTGAAAAGTTTCATAAGCAAGCAGCGCAAAAGCAAAAGCCTCCTTGCCTTCCTCCGGCACCCCGAGCCGCGAAGAGGGAAGCACCTCAACTCTCGGCAACGCCGCGCCCAGTTGCGCCATGATCAACGGATTCCGCGCGCCCCCGCCGGAAACAATCAGCTGATCGATCTTTGTTTTGGGTGTCACAAACCGGTTCAGCGCATCGACCACCGACAGCGCCGTAAAAATCGTCACGCAACGAATCAAATCATTCGGCTTCGCGCCAAATCGTCGCCCCAGCGCCAACACGCGCTTCACATAAGCCGCGCCATAATATTCGCGACCGGTAGATTTCGGCGGCGCCTTCTTTAAATAAGGATCGCGCATCAATTCATCCAACAACCCCGGAATCGCCCGCCCTGCCTGAGCCATTCTCGCGCCCTCATCAAACTTTTTTCGCCCGCGCGTGAAATGCGCCACCAACGCATCGATCAACATATTTGCCGGCCCAGTATCAAACGCAAACACCTTCTCTCGGGCCGCGCTCGCAGGAATAACCGTAACATTGGCGATCCCACCAAGGTTCAAAGAAACCCGCCCCAGTTTCGCATCGCGATATAGAAGATAGTCGGCGTACGGCACAAGCGGCGCGCCTTGCCCGCCCACAGCCATATCCGCCGGACGAAAATCCGCCACAGTAGTAACGCCGGTCCGCGCAGCAATCACGGCCCCTTCACCAATCTGCAAAGTGGAAGCCGTCGCCACGCCGAGGTACTTCGCCGGAACTCCCTGGTGAAAAATCGTCTGCCCGTGGCTTCCAATCAAATCCACCGACGAAAGCGTCACGCGAAAGCATTTGCAAGCAGTTTTCGCCGCATCCGCAAATAATTGTCCCAGCCGAAAATTGAGCTGGCTCAACTCCCCAGCCGTAATCGCCCGCTGTTCTGCCACTCGCAGAATCTCCGCGCGCACTTGCGCCGGGAATTTCACGGCGGTGTGATTCAACAGCCGCGCCTTGACGCGCGGAGGCGCCCCCGAAATCCTAGCGAGCGCAACATCAATTCCGTCCGCCGAAGTCCCTGACATCAGCCCCAGCACCAACATCCCGCGTTCTTCCGCGCGAGCGCTCATGAAATCTGCTTCTTCAATTCCGCAAGCAGATTCAACGCGTCCAGCGGCTTCAATTGATCCAGATCGGCGCCCCGCAACTTGTCTATCACTTCGCGGTCCAACGCCGTAAACAACACCGCCTGATCCCCGTTATAACTGCCATTCCCATTCGCCCCCGGCGAAAGCGTTTCGCTCAACTCATGCTCATTCTGCTCGTGCTTCAAGAGCACCTCGCGCGCCCGCGCGATCACGCTGCGCGGAAGACCCGCCAGCCGTGCCACCTCAATCCCATAACTCTTATCCGCGCGTCCCGGCTCCACTCGCCGCAAAAACACAATTTCGTTCGGCGTTTCTTTCACCGACACATGCACATTTTTCACCGCCGAAAGCAGATCCGCCAATTCCGTCAACTCGTGATAGTGCGTGGCAAAAAGTGTCCGCGCCCCGGTGTGCTGCTGCAAATGTTCCACCACCGCCCACGCAATCGACAATCCGTCAAACGTCGAAGTCCCGCGCCCAACTTCATCCAGCAGCACTAGGCTTGACGGCGTAGCGTGATGCAAAATCGCAGCCACCTCGCTCATTTCCACCAAAAATGTGGACCGCCCGCGCGCCAGATTATCGCTGGCTCCAATCCGCGTAAAAATTCTGTCCGTCACCGGCAATTTCGCCTGCCGCGCGGGCACGAAGCACCCCATCTGCGCCATCAACACAATCAGCGCAGCCTGCCGCAAATAAGTCGACTTGCCGCCCATATTCGGCCCGGTGATCAGCAACAACTGCTGCCGCTGCGATTCAAGATACAAATCATTCGGCACAAAACGCTCGCCACGTTGTCGCAGCAATTCCTCAATCACCGGGTGCCGTCCATCAACAATCAGCAACTCCCCAGTAGCGTTAAATTCCGGCCGGCAATATCCGCGCTCCGCAGCCAGCTTGGCAAAAGAAGTGAGCACATCCAGTTGCGCAATCGCGCTGGCCGTCACGCGCAGCCGCGCCGCATGGGCTGCCACTCCTGAACGCAATTCCACAAACAGCCGGTTCTCAATCTCCGCGATTCGCTCATCCGCGGCCAGAATCTTCCGCTCGTACTCTTTTAGTTCCGCGGAAGTGAAGCGTTCGGCATTCACTAGCGTCTGCTTCCGTTCATAATCCGCCGGCGCCAGATGCAGATTTACTTTGGAAATTTCGATGTAGTATCCAAAAATAGAATTAAAGCGAATCTTCAGCGACGCGATCCCGGTGCGCTTTCGCTCCCGCTCTTCCATCGCAGCAATAATTTCCTTGCTGTGCTGGCTCAGGTTGCGCAATTCGTCCAGCTCACCATCAAACCCGCTACGAATCATTCCCGGCGTGGTTGCCAGTGCCGGCGGCTCGTCGGCGATTCCGCGCTCCAGTTTTTCTCGCATATCGTTCAGCTCGTCGATCTCGCTAAAAATGCGCCGCAATAATTCGCTGCCGCCTGCGAGAGGCGGCGTTAAGAAATTCTTCAGCAATGGAAGTCGTGCCAAAGATTTGCGCAACGCCACCAATTCGCGCGGACTTGCCAGGCCAAGCGTGATGCGGCTGGTAATCCTTTCCAGATCGAGAATCCCTTTTAATTCCTTGCGAATCTCTCCGCGCACCATGGTCTGCTGCACCAGATTACCAACGGCATTTAATCGCGCTTCGATCGCCGCGGGATCGATCAGCGGCCTCATCATCCACGACCGCAACAGCCGTGCGCCCATCCCGGTTACCGTCACGTCCATCGCAGCGATCAGAGTAGTCGGCCCAACGCGGCCGCTCTCTTCAGTAAAAAGTGGATTGATCAATTCCAGATTGCGCACCGAAACCGGATCAAGCACCAGCGCATTCTGTTGCTCGTAATAACGCACCCCATCCAGATGCCGCAGCGCTTCCACGCTATGCGCGTCGTCTCCGCGCGCGGCGTTTTCGCGCAGGTAATGAATGATCGCGCCCGCGGCTGCCAGAGATTGCGGGTGCCCGTCCAATCCAAAACTCGTCAATTCCGCCACTCCAAACTGTTCGCGTAAGACTCGTTCCGCGTAATCACGCTGGAAAACCCATTCATCAAGCCGCGATTCAACGCCGCCCGTCCCATCCAGCAGGGAAGTCTTCGCAGTTTCAAACAATTGTTGCGGACGCGGCAGTAACGTTTCGCGGGGCCTCAGAAGTTGCAGCTCATCGCGCAGCGCTTCGGCCGCGCCAGCTCCGCTAAATTCCGTGGCCTGGAATTCCCCCGTGGACAAATCGACATACGCCATTCCCAACGTGCCCGCAACATCCTTGGCTACCGCCGCCAAAAAATTATTCTCGCGCGCTTCCAGCACCGCCCCATCGGTCGCAGTCCCCGGCGTGATAACCCGCACCACCTCCCTTCGCACAATTTTTTTGCCCGGCCCCGGCAACTCCATCTGATCGCAAATGGCAATTTTGAATCCCGCGCGAATGAGCCGCGCAATATACCCGTCCGCTGCATGGTAAGGAACGCCACACATGGGAATCGGCTGGCCCTTTTCGCGGTTTCTGGAAGTAAGCGTGATTTGCAGTTCACGCGCGGCGATGATCGCGTCTTCGTAAAACAGTTCGTAGAAATCGCCGAGGCGGAAAAGCAGCAGCGCGTGCGGGTACCGCGACTTGATGCCCTGATACTGCTGCATGAGCGGGGTGGTAGCTTCGATCATGGAAGTAAGCGGAATCTTGCGCGTCGGTCTAGCGCATGTGTTTCTCGCGTTCGCGCAGCCCGCGCAACCGCAGACCAACCGCGCGCAAATCCCTCGCAGCAATTCACTCGCGGATTCCCGATTGGGTCAGCACAAACGCATAATCCAGCGCCACCTCGCGCAAATAATCGTATCTGCCCGAAGCGCCGCCATGCCCCGCGCCCATATTCACCTTGAACAGCAACGGATTCGTGTCCGTCTTCATGGCGCGAAGTTTCGCCACGTACTTCGCCGGTTCCCAGTACATCACCTGGCTGTCATTCAATCCCGTTTTCACCAGCATCGCCGGATAAGCACACCGCGTCACATTCGTATAAGGGCAATACGATTTCATCACCCAATAATCTTCGGCCACCTGCGGATTGCCCCACTCTTCATATTCGCCCACCGTGAGCGGCAGGGAAGCGTCCAGCATGGTGTTCAACACATCCACGAACGGCACATGCGAAATCGCTGCATGAAATAAATAAGGACGCAGATTTACAACTGCGCCGATCAGCAGTCCCCCCGCGCTCCCACCTTCAATAATTAATTTCTCCGGTGCCGTGTACCGCTGCGCAATCAAGAATTCCGCCGCGCTAATAAAGTCCGTGAAGGTATTCATCTTCTGGCGCATCCGCCCAGCGTCGTGCCAGGGCTTGCCCAATTCGCCGCCGCCCCGAATATGTGCAATCGCAAAAACAATGCCGCGGTCCAACAAACTCAAGCGATTCGAGCTGAACGTCACCGGGACGGAGATGCCGTAACTTCCATATCCGTACAGCAACAATGGCGCGCCGGTGTTGCGATCTTCCGGCCATCGAGGCTCGTTAGCAAAAGTGTCTCGGCGGTACACCACGGAAATGGGTATCTGCGTTCCGTCTGCTGCCGTAGCATGCAGGCGCTCGGTGGCATATCGTCGCGCATCATATTCGCCGAGCACCGGTTGCTGCTTCAGCAGAACGCGCTCCCGCGTGCGCACGTTGTAATCAAACACGGAGCGCGGCGTCACAAAGGATTCGTACTGAAATCTCACGAAATCGGTGACAAATTCTGGATTGGTACCCAGCGAAGCGTTGTAAGCCGGCTCTGTAAATTCAATGCGGTGCGAGTCGTCCAATAAATCACGGTGGCGACTACCGTCTTCATCGCCAATATTTTCCAGGTTCACGACTCGCAAATACGGCAACCCACCTTCGCGCTCAAAAAGCACCAAGTGATTTTCAAACGTATCCGCGCCAGCCAGCATGACGTCCGCCCGGTTAGGAATAACTTCGCGCCACAATTCCCGCGCCGGCTCCTTGGTCGAAACTTCCATCAATCTGAAAGTCCGTCCACCCGAATTCGTGCGGATATAAAACACCCCGCCATCCGACGAATTCCCATCGCCCGGATGATGATCGACATAATATTCATGGCTATCTTCGCGCGGCGCGATCAGCGAAAAATTGCCGCCTGCGTACTTCGCGGATAAAAACCGCACTTCGCTCGTCGTGTGACTCGCGCTCGTTGAAACTAGAAAGCTCCCACTCCGAGTGCGCTCCACGCCGATGCGGAACCGCTCATCCTTCTCTTCATAAAGCAAAATCGGCGCCTCGCCTGAACCCAGCACCTGCCGGTACAAGCGATACGACCGCTTGGTGGTGTCATCCTCTTCAGTAAAAAACAATGTGCGATTGTCCGCCGCCCACGCCACGCTGGTCACCCGCTCAAACCGTTCGGGCAAGACCTCGCCACTCGATAATTTTTTTACCTGCAGCGTGTACTGCCGGAATCCGGTCGTGTCCGTCGAATAGGCCAGCAAATCGTTATCGTCGCTCACCTCAAAAGAACCCAGCCCCAAAAACGAGTGGCCCTCCGCCAGCGCATTCAGATCCAACAACAATTCTTCAGGCGCCCCCTCAACATCACGCCGCCGGCACCGCACCGGATACTGCTTGCCTTCTTCCGTGCGCGTGAAATAGGAGTAGCCCCGCAACCGGTATGGCACTGACAAATCCGTCTGCTGAATCCGCCCCAACATCTCCTGATAAAGTTCTTCTTGCAAGCCTTCCGTTGGGAGCAACACCGCGTCGGCGTAAGCGTTTTCCGCCTTCAAATAATCAATCACCTCCGCGCTTTCCTTATTCCGCAGCCAAGCGTAATGATCCACGCGCCGGTCATCATGCAGCACCATCTCCACCGGTTCTCTTCGCGCAATTGGAGGTCTCGCCGCACCGGCGTTCACGCCGGCCTTGGAAACATTCACTGTGCTTTTCTCAGCCGTCGCTTCGCCGTTCGCCGCTGTGATTGCAATAATTGTATTCGTCGTTTTTAAGTCTCTATCCATGCGCCCCAATTCGTGTTTTCGCGCAATCTAACCCTACGGTTAGATCCGCGCAGCCCATAATGTCTCGTTCAGATAAAAATTGGCTTCGTCCGCTATACTAACGGAACTTCGCACCCGTAGAAAGCCGCCGTCGGGCAAGCCGATCGCAGCCAATTTCGCCGAGTGACGGAATACCATGCCGGACGAAACCGAAATTAAACTTAAAATCCGCGACCTCAAAGCCTTCCAGCGCATTTTGAAACGCCTGGGCGCCAAGCCCGTCGGTTCTGCAACCGGCCGAGTCCATGAAGAAAACCTAATTTTCGACACGCCCGATGGCGGTCTCGCCAAACATGGCCAGCTTCTCAGGCTCCGGACCGAAACAGCAGCGCCGTCCCCCCAAAAATCGTCCAAAGCCAATAAGGCCAAAAAGTCGCGCAAAGCCACTCCAGCCTCATCTTCAAAATCGCCCACACCAGCTCGACAAATCCTCACCTTCAAGCGCCCCACCGCACAGCAGACCGCAGCCCACACCAGCCGCTATCCCTCCTTCGGCTCCCACAAAGTCCGCGACGAAATCGAAGCGCAGGTCACCAACTCCGCCAACCTCGTAAAAATCTTCGAAGGCCTGGGCATGCGCGGATGGTTCCGCTACGAGAAATATCGCACCACATATCAATTACCGGCCGCAAGGTCCTGGGCGCGCGATCTGCTTATCGAGATCGACGAGACCCCCATCGGCATTTTTGTAGAACTAGAAGGTCCTCCCGCGGCCATTGATCGCGCCGCCGTCGAGCTGGGCTATTCAAAAAGGGACTACATCCTGACCAATTACCTCGCGCTCTATGCCGAAGACTGCCGACGCAAGGGTCAACAACCGCAAAACATGCTCTTCTCCAATAACAATAGCTGACGCTCTTTCAAAAAAGTTCACATTCTGAAAATTTCCTGCCGCAAACGTCATTCTTTGCTTGACTTGCGGCGCTGCTCGGCTTATCACTGCACAGGGCATCGCGCGCGCTTTTTTTCTAAAATGTTTGAAAGCACGCCGCATGCCTGACCCTGCAATTCCGGGCCATCAGTACGGAGCAAATTCTCTCTCGATGTACTTAAGCGGCGAACTCGAACCTGAGCCTGGCGGCGTCCCTGCCAGCGAAATACGAAGATGTTCAGTCGGTAGCCACATCTTCGTGAGTTTTGCGGGCGCACCTTCCGCCCCGGTGCAAGCCGCCGCTGCAAAACGCGTCGGGGAAAATTCGCATATCGGGAGGGCTGCTCGGGGCTAGCGGCAAGTCCATTTCGTCTAGGAACTTGCCCGCAGCCTGTCGTCAGGTTTGCGGGTTTTTTGTTATGCAATTCGCGCCCGCAACGCAAAGAAGCACAACAGCACAAGGAATAGGTTATGGAACTCTACGCCACGGAACTGATGGGCTCAAAAGCCTACGATCTGCAAGGTAACTACGTCGGGAAAGTGCGCGAGTTCTTCGTCGAGCCCGCGGACCAACCCAATCGCATTTCCCATTTTCTGCTGACACGTGGCCATTTTCCTCCGCTGGTAGCCCGTCACGACCAGATCGCTTCTGTAGCGGTAGGCGAGATTCGCCTCAACGTCAGCGAACGCGCCCTCCAGCTTTATGAGCCCAACGAAGCATGGCTCGCGGTGCAAAAAGATCTACTCGACCAACAAATTATCGACATTAGGGGCCGCAAAGTCGTGCGCGTCAATGACGTCGATCTCGTCGAATTGCGCACCAACGGCAACACTGAGCTGCGCCTCACGCAAGTCGATGTTGGCCTGCCGGGTGCCGTGCGCCGCTTGCTCCACGGTGTTGTTTCGCCAGCCATGATTCGTAGGCTGCAAAGCGGCCTCCCGCAAAGCACCATTCGCTGGGAATTCGTCAATTTGGTGGAACCCGATCCCCTACGCCGCGTGAAACTTCGCATCACCCACGAAAAGCTGGAAGACCTGCACCCGGCCGATCTCGCCGCCATCATGGAAGATCTTTCCGCCGCGGAACGCCAGGGCATCATCGCGTCCCTCGACGAGCAAACTGCAGGCGCCGTGCTCGCCGAGCTTGACGAACGCCTTACCACCCAAATCGTGGAGAAACTCGATCCCGGCAAGGCCGCCGACATCCTCGAAGAAATGGCTCCTGACGCCGCCGCCGACCTCCTTGCCGACCTTCCCAAGCAAACTTTCGACGAAGTCCTCGAAGAGATGCCCGGACAGGAAGCCCGGGAAGTTCGCCAACTTTTGCAATTCGATCCCAGCACCGCGGGCGGCATGATGAATCCGGATTTCGCCTATGTGGGTGAAGAAACCACCCGTGACGAAGTAATTCAGTGGATGCGCAATCAGGATCTGAACCTCGAGCAGCTCGATACCATCGTGCTCCTCGACAAATCCGCTTCCTTCGCCGGAACCGTTACCGTTTCACGCCTGCTGCTGGCCGCCCCAGAGCAGAGTGTCTCTGAGCTAAAAATGGAGCCATTGTTGAACCTCGAGCCTGACGCCAAAGGCGAAGAGGTCTTCGAGTTATTTGACAAATATAATTTACGATCTTTGACAGTGATCGACGAGCACAAGCACCCCATCGGCGTAATCACCGTCGATGACGTTGTCTCACGTCTTGTCAAGAGTCAGTAATTTTTGTTAACAAGCGGCAGCCATTAAAAATCCTTGAGGGAAGGGAATCGTAAAGCACCAAATGGACTGGAGCGCCATTTCCGAAAGGTTCGCCACCGTCCGCTCCGGCGGCACGGACCTGCAGAAGCGCATCCGCGGTCTGCGCAAGCGCCTCACGCTGCTGCTCGCGGTGGTAGGTCCCGGCCTGATTACCTCCAATGTGGACAACGATGCCGGCGGCATTTCGGTCTATACGCAAGCGGGCGCGCATTATGGTTACGCGCTGCTGTGGTCCTTGATTCCCATGACCATCGCGCTGTACGTGACGGAAGAAATGTGCGCGCGCCTGGGTGTCATCACCGGTAAAGGCCTTTCCGATTTAATCCGCGAAGAGTTCGGCTTTCGCCCAACCTTCTTCGTAATGGTCACCGGTTTTTTCGTGGATTTGGCAAACGTGGTCGCCGAATTCGCCGGCGTCGCCGCAGCCATGGAGATTTTTCACATCAGCAAATACGTGGCCGTGCCTATCGCCGCGATACTTGTCTGGACATTGGTGTTGAAAGGCACGTACCGTCAGGTGGAGATTATCTTTTTCTTCGCGTGCGGTTTTTATGTGACCTACATAATTTCGGCGTTGTTGGCCAAGCCTGACTGGATTGTCGCAGCCCGTGCCACGGTTGTTCCCAACATTCACTTCACCTCCGATTATTTACTTATGCTGACTGGCTTGATCGGAACCACCATCGCCCCGTGGCAGTTCTTCTATCTGCAAGCTGGCTTCGTTGAGAAAAAAGTCGGCCCGCGCCAATATCCTCAAGCCCGCGCAGACGTGCTGGTCGGAAGCATCAGTTGCATGGTCATCGTTTTCTTCATCATCGTTTGCACCGCGGCCACTCTTTACGTCACCGGCCATCGCGACATCAACGAAGCCAAGGACGCGGCTCGTGCCCTGATCCCGCTCGCAGGCGTGTGGGCCGGCTACCTCTTCGCCTTCGGTTTGCTGAACGCCTCGGTCTTCGCGGCCTCTATTTTGCCGCTCTCCACCGCGCACGTTATTTGCGAAGGCCTGGGCTTTGAAGCTGGCATCGATCATAAATTTGAAGACGCCCGCATTTTCTATGGCCTGTACACGGTTCTCATCGCAGTCGGCGCAGGCGTTGTCCTGCTCCCGCATGCTCCACTCTGGAAAATCCTCATCTTCTCTCAGGTTGGCAACGGCATCTGGCTTCCCGTCGTCATCATATTTATCCTTCTGCTCGTGAACCGGCGCGACCTCATGGGCGACTACGTCAACACCCTGACCTTCAATATCATCGCCTGGGTTACGGCCATTTTCATGATCGGCCTCACCGTCTTTTTGTCGTACGCATCGCTATTCCAGGGCGCTCCGGCGTCTCAATAACCTCACCCACGCGCCGCACCCTACAGGCAATCAGGCATATTCCTACTCGTATTGCCCTATCGAGCCTTACTCACGGCCATGCTAAAACAAATCATCCCCGCCAGACCAAAGTTAGACGCCTTACCCATTACGTAGGCGTGAGACTTCGCGAAGAGAGAGAAAACCGGAGGAACCAAAATGAAGATGAAGCTCGTCCTTGGTACAGCGGTGATGATTCTCCTTGTCGGCGCTCCTAGCTATGCCCGGCAAGAACCCGATAAAGATAAACCTCAACAAGAAGAATCGAAAAAGCAGCAAGAACCCAAGAAGGGCGAAGAGCCGAACAAAGGCCGCCAGGATCAGCCGGCCGACAAATCCAAGCAGGAGCCTGCCCGACAACAACAACCCCAGGATCGCGCCAATCCCGCGCAGCAAAATGATCGTACCCAACAACAGCAGCAAGACGATCGCAATCGCACCCAGGCGACAAAGCCTGCGCAACAGCCTGCGCAACAGAATGATCGCGCGCAACAACAGCAAGACGAGCGCAACCGCAACGATCAGTCCAAGCCAGCCCAGCAGCAAGATCGTTCGCAAGACCAGCGGCGCGCCCAGCAGACCCAACAGCACAACGACCGTGGCACTGCCAATGATCGTGGCAACACAAATGATCGCGGTAATGCTGGTAATGCTAATGAGCACGGCGGTAATCGGCGCGTTCCGGACGAGCAATTTCGAGCCAGTTTCGGTAGCTCACATCATTTCCATGTGCAGCGCGGCGACCGCCGCTTTAATTATGGCGGCTATTATTTCCAATACTCCGAAGCGTGGCCGTCCGACTGGGACTACAACGATGACGTCTATATCGATTACATCGACGGTAACTATTACCTGATCAATCCGCGCCGTCCGGGCGTTCGCTTGCTCGTTGTAATCGCAGACTAACTCATAGCCTCACCCGAGATTCAAACGTCATCCCCACGTGCCGCGGTTGCGCGTGGGGTTTTATTTGTACGCCGCGCATGTTCGGCAGCTTGCGGGTGAAAGTCCCGTCCCAACCTGATGGAGGTGAAGGGTAGCGAAGCGCAAGGGCGTCACCGCGAGGTGGGGTCTGAAGGAAGCGTGGAGCAAAGAT
>JAUTXJ010000110.1 GCA_030838075.1 Acidobacteriaceae bacterium | reverse complement strand
CGGTCCCGTCAATTTCAAACCACAGCCTCGCCTTCCGCCCCGCGCTGACCTGCGAAACCGTCATCACCCCGCGCATGTCATTCGCGAAGTGCAGCAAAACCGACGCAAAGTCATCCGTGGTAATCGGCACTTCATCAAATTCATCATTAGACCGCGCTTTGAAAGTCTCCACTCGCCCGCGCGGCCGCTGCCGAACTGGCACAATCGTTCCCAGGTCCGCGCAAACTTCATCCACTTTGGCTCCGGCGATCCACATAATCAAATCCAGCCAGTGCGTGCCGATGTCCGACACCGCGCGCAATTCGCCGCCTAGCTTCGGTTCCAGCCGCCAGTTCCAATCACTGGCATGCAGCAACCAGTCCTGCAAAAAACTTCCGTGCACCAGGCGCGGAGTTCCAATCGCGCCACTCGCAACCAGCGCTTTGGCCTCCTGGCAAAGCGGGTAGTAGCGCAAATTGTAAGCCACTCCTCCCGCGCGTTTGCACTCTCTTGCCAAAGCGACCAGTAATTCCGATTCCGCCGTGTCGGTAGCCAGCGGCTTTTCGCACAGCACGTGTTTGCCCGCGCGCATCAACGCGCTGGACTGTTCGAAATGCAAATAATTTGGCGTGCACACGTGCGCCACACTCGCCGTTTTGTCCGCCGCCGCCTCCTCGATCGAAGCATAAGCCCGTGGCAAACTTAAAGCCGCGCGGGCTTCCTCGCTGCGTTCCACCGAACTTCCCAGCACCCCGCGCACCTCAATGCCCAGTCGCCGCAGCGCATCAACATGCGCCTTACCCACAAAACCGGCTCCAATCAATATCGCCGCAGCTTTCATACCGCTCCCGTCTCCAAAAATTCAGGCGCCCATTGTAATGCATCGGAACAAAACAAAGCGGTCCTCGTTTCGCAGTACAAATCATTCGAACGCTTGCACCATTCAATAAAATTCGACGCGATCATTCGAACGCGCCTCAAAATACTTAAAGTGTTTCTTTAAATGTCGGCGCGCCGACATTCTTATCGACGTTAATTATGTGTTTAAATAATTAAATGGTTAACAATGGATTTAGACCGCGCTCAACGCTTGGACTGAAATGTTTCCGGCGGGTCCAGATAGCACTGCTTCCAGAATGCTACCTCTGAAATTTCTCCCTTCGCTAATTGCTCGATGCTCGCAAGTGTCGCGCCCGCGATCCCGCCGTCAGCGGAATCAAAAATCACCACTACTCCATCTCCCGCCGTAGCGCCTGCCGCAAGATCCTCCACAAACTTCCGCATCGACGCACCCGCAAAATTTAATTTTGCGCGCGCGTCGGTCTCCTTAGGATCCTGACTGACCGGTTGCACGGTATAAATCTTGACCGTTTTTCCCTTCAAAGCTTCCCAATCACCAGGGAAAACACCATTCTCTTCGCGCTCCACGCGGAAAGCCGCCACCTTCGCCGCAGCTTCCAACTTTGCCGTTGCCTCCAGATGCTCGGCAATCACTTCCGGCAATTCCAGCGCGCTCCGCCGAATGTATCCCCGCGATACCCCTGAAATTTGCACATGAATCCATTCGCCGTCGGCGTCCAGAAATTCAAATTCGTCGTTCACCGCCGCCTTGAACAAAACCCGGCTCTCGTCGTTCGCCCGCGCCATAACCGGCGTCTCTGCTCTTTTCACCGTCACCAGATTCAGCGGATGCGCCTGATTCTTCTTAACCTCCTCAAGCCCTTGCAGCTCCACATTCAAACTGCGCATGCGCTTTTCTTCTGCTTCGCGCGCGCTATGCAGCCGGTTCAATTCTTCCGTCCCTTCCGGCGCTGCGATCGGATTTCCGCCGCCGGGCGACATATTTATTCCTCCGCCCAAATTCAATTTTGGCGTTGGTGTTGAAATTCCGGAGGTTGCCAGCGAGCGCGGCGTGCCCGGCGCAGGTTTATTTCCGAATTTCTCATCCAGCCGGTCAAGCAAATCCAGTTCCAGTCGGCCGTTGGAAGGCAAGATCTGGTAACCGGATTTTGCCGGGTCTTTGTCCGCATACCATGCGGTTATCTTCGCGCTCACCTGCACAATCGTTCCCGTAGGAACCCCCGGCAAAACTTCAATAGAGAACTGGTAGAACGCTCTCTCGTACCGCTCCAGTGGCTGCTGTGTGGGACCCACGAACCCGTCCACAATAGGCAGCTTTTGCCCGGTGTACGCCTGCAAGTCCTTCAATCCCTGCTCGACTTCTGTTTTTGGTTTTGAAAACGTCCGCGCGTACGGCATCGCCTGTCCGTTCGCGGAAAAAATCGCAAACGCACAGAGAACCGACGCCACCGCAAAATGTCGAATTTTAGGTTTTAGAAAATTTTTTGTCACATTCACGGCAAAGGTTCCAGCTGCTCAATCGCGATCCATCCGCGCTGCCCGTCCGGAGTTTCCACTCCGTACCAATGTGGGGTGATAATCACGATCACCACTTCCGTGTATGCTGGCACGGTTATTATTTTCGCCGAAAATTGAAACGGGGCGGCTTTCAAATCTGTTCCCGGCGCTTTCACGCGCCGTTCAATTTCATGCCGCAAAGTTTTAAGTCGTTCTTCAAGGTCCTTCACCGAACTCTGTGTCGAAGCCAATAAAGTGCTTTCATCCTCGCGTCTGCGAATCATGGTTTTCTTTACTAGTTCTGCGCTATCGCGCCGCCGCTTGAGGTCCCGTGCTTCTTGTTCAGCTAACTGATTCGCCTGCAGGTGCTCCTGAATGGCCTTGAACTCGTCGGCTTCCACGGTGAGATCAGAAGCGTGTACCGCCCGGTGCGCCGATTCTACAAATATGGCGTCGATCTGCACGCGAGTCCGCTGCGGCGCTACACTGACCACTACATAACGCACCGCGATCGTGCCTGCGTCGCTGCTTTCCTTGAAATGTCGCGGAGCCACCACATCCTTTCGCACTTTATAGAAAACTTTCCCGCTGCTCTGCCATTTGCTGAACAAAGGAGTCGATGAAACTTCTTCCGCGCCATTCAACGTAGGCTCTCGTTCAAATTCTCGTGTGCCATGAATAATGTGATCGTCTAGCACTTCCTGCAACGCCTGTAACACCTCGGGTTCAGACGCCATTAGTTCCGATGCGAAACTTGGAAGGGAAGTCTGCTCTGCCCGTGCGGCGAACGTATCGGACCACGGGCTGAGCAACATTCCAGTCAACATTAGCGTGCGGATGCTTGAGTGGAGTCGGATTGTCACGATAAACCAACTACCCTTGTGAGAAGTTCAGACATAACAGACATACAGACATATGCTTACAAAGCCCTGCGCGAAATATGAAAAATGATATCGCGTTTGCGCAGGTTACCACCTTTTCGCGACTCAAGTATTCGCTTCCACTATCCACTGGTCAGAAATCCTATCCGCTAAGTCTAATTATTGCCGAAAAATAAAAGTTTATTAAGAATGTTAATAAATCGCTTGCATTAGTTTTTTCGCAGCGCTAGTATCCCCAACGGTTCAGGGACTAGGTCCGCTCTTTGTTTGCCGAGCGCGGCCCGTACCTCTCTATGGGCGTGGTTAAAAACATCGATAGTGGTTTGTCCCGCGCTGGACGCGCATGCGCAGTTTACTCGCACGCCGCCAGTGTTCCTCTTTCTCCCAGTATTTCCAGCACCTCTCGTTTCTCCGCTCCTGCTACATCAATCGTTCTTGAGGTCTATCTTTGGCAAAGGTTCGAGGAGGCAGCATGACCCTTTCTGTCCCCGTGCGCAGAGGCTTTTCTTCAATAACATCTTCGATAGCATTTGCAGCTTTGCTCGCGGCCTTGATGGTTGCGGATAGCCCGAGCGCTGGAGCCATCCCAGCGTTTGCCAGAAAATATGGGATGCCCTGTTCCGCGTGTCACGAAGCCTGGCCCAAGCTCAATAATTTCGGCCAGACCTTCAAGGACAACGGCTACCAACTCGGTAACGATCGCGACGCCCCGATTTTTCAGCAGCCCGCGTATTGGCCTATCGCGCTCCGCATCACCCCGCACTGGCATCGCGAAAGCACCAGCGCCACAGATATAACCAATCCGGCTACAACCGATCCGGTCACAGGTCTTCCTGCTACGACGGAGGGCCAACTCACGACTCACGGCTTTGACCTTACGGGCATGGATATGCTCACTGCTGGAACCCTGGCGAAAAACATCAGTTTCTTGCTGGTCCCGTCCGCCGATGAGACCGGGGCATTTCATTTCGAGTCTGCCAGCGTGCGTTTTGACAATCTGCTGCACACTCCTTGGTTGAACGTAAAAGTCGGAAAATTTGAATTGGATAACATCGTTTCCGAAAAGCGTATCCTCACTCTCTCAGGTCAGGGTGGCTTCTATCAGGGCTACCACTTCCAGCCTGTAACGGAAGACACCAGCCTTTTCACTTTTGGCATTGGTGATAATCAGCTCGGCGCGGAACTCTCTGGCCACTCCAGGAATGACTACACTCGCTACTCTGTAGCTCTTCTCAGCAGCAACGATGGCAACGTCGATCTCCCTAACGGCCATGGTTATGACACCTTCCTTACTTTCAGCCAGGCATTTCAGGCAGGCAGCCTTGGGTTGCAGCGCGTCGGCGCCTTTGCGTATGTCGGCCGGGCACCCACCTACCACACTCTCGTCGCGGGCGATTCCGCGCTCGGTGATGGCTTCGGCCAAAAGTCTTTCACACGCGCCGGATTCTTCGGGCTCTGGTATTACAAGAAACTCGACTTCACCACCATGTACATTCATGGCAGTGATAGCGCGTTCCTCGGAACCAACACTCCTTCCTATATGGACTTACCGCTCGGGGCTCGCAAACCCACCTGGAATGTCGGCACCATCGAAACGCATTACACTTGGAACCCGCAGCTCATCCTGATCAATCGCTATGAACTGGTGCGCATGTCACAACAAGCGCTACCCGGTTTACCTGGCAATCTGGGCGACGTGGATGTTCTGACCTTCGGTTATCGGTATTACCCATTCATCTCTAGCCGCGCTGGTTTTGCGTTCCACAATGAATATTCCATCCTCCGCCAGCGAGGCGTTTCTCCCATCAACGGCGTGGACGTCACCAGTAGCAGCCTGTTCCTGGGCTTCGATTTTATTTTCTAAGGATTGGAGACCACATGCGCGCATACAAACTTGGTCTGAACTGGATGTTTTTAGCAGTGTTAGCGCTCCTGGCTATTCCGTCTCTGGCCCTCGCTCAACAAGAGCCAAATTCTCAGCAAGGCTCGGCACAGCCGGCCACACAACCTGCGCCAGCGCAGCAAGCCGCCACCCCCGCACCTGCTGCGATGCCGGCTCGCGATGTGCACCAGGAATCGCATCTTGGCAAACTCACCGGCCACTCCGAATCCGGACGCAAGCTTTATTTTCGCTTTTGCTGGGGATGTCACGGATTCCGCGGCGACGGCAACGGCGAAAACGCCCCTTATTTGAATATCCTTCCGCGCAATTTCGTGGCGGCGACTTTCAAGTGCCGCTCCACCCCCACTGGCACGCTGCCCACTGACGAAGATCTCTATAATTCTCTGGGACGCGGCTTGAATAACTCCAACATGCCTTCCTGGATTTCGCTGACTGATCAGCAGCGCGCTGACATGGTTGCCTTCATCAAGACTTTTTCACCCCGCTGGCAAACCGAAAAGTCCGGTGATCCGATTAACGTTCCTGCCGAACCTGCGTTGACCCTCCAAAGCATTAAGCACGGCCAGGAGCTTTTTCAGAAACTCGAATGCTGGAAATGTCACGGCCAGGAAGGCCGCGGCGACGGTCCTTCAGCCTCGACGCTCACCGACAGCAACGATCAACCCATTCGTCCCTACAACTTTGCCGCTGGCTCGCGCTTCAAGTGTGGCGTGAGCAACCGCGATCTCTACAAAATTTTCCTTACCGGCGTGGATGGCACCCCAATGCCATCGTTTGGCGACGTGGTCAAGCCCGAAGAAGCATGGGATCTGGTGCATTACCTGCGCACGCTGCAAGTGAGGCAAAAGAGCCCCGAGCTGACTTTGTGGATGAGCACCCCGGAAGGCGCCGCCATCGTCAGTGCACAGAGAATTAGCGGCACCCCGACAGGGTCCGGAATTAATCAGTAATAGAGGCAGAAGTTTCAAGGAGAGCAAATGCGTCACAAACAAGTTATCTCTGTAGCATTTTTATTAACGGGCGTAGCAGCCATGTCGTTCGCCGGACCTTCTAAGCCCGCCGGTGGTTCCGTCAGCGGAAAAGTAACCTACGAGGGTACTCCCGCGAAGCAAAAACCCATCGATATGTCCAAGGAGCCCAGCTGCGCCAAGCAGTACACCACACCTCCAACCACGGAAACCGTGGTTACCGGACCGGGCAATTCTTTAGCGGACGTGGTCGTATACATTTCTGCCGGCGCCCCTGACGAACCTCCTCCTTCCCAAGCGGTGACATTTGACCAGAAGGGTTGCCGCTACATTCCTCACGTGCTCGCATTCCAGACCAATCAGGAATTGAAAGTCGTGAATGACGATCAGACCTCTCACAACATCCATCCCTTGGCAAAAGTAAATCACGAATGGAATAAGTCTCAGCCGCCTGGAACGCCGCCGCTCTCCGAAAAATTCGCGCAGGCGGAATTCATTCCCGTAAAGTGCAACGTTCACCCCTGGATGCATGGCAACTTCGCGGTGCTGAAGAATTCGCACTATGCCGTGTCTAAGGAAGATGGTTCGTTCACGCTGCCTAATCTGCCGGCCGGTAAATATACCGTCACTGCTTGGCAGGAATCTTACGGCACGCAAACGCAGGATGTCACCATCTCCGGCAGCGAATCGAAGAGCGTCAATTTCGTTTTCAAAGCCAAGCCTTACTAACGCTCTCGCCGCTGCATTGGTCTTAAGATTAGGGGTGCTGGATTTGCCAGCTCGTGATGTATAGAACCTTTGCAAGTTGGCAAGTCTCTCGACAATCAGCACGAAGTTCATCAGGAAGTTCGGCAAGAGGTTCAGCGCGAAGATTAGCAATAAAACTTTGCCCTTCAGTTCCCAGGCAAAGTTTGAGTCCGAAGTGAATTGGAATTTACCGTCGTTTCTGAGGTGTTATGGGAAAATTCTTCGCGATTATTGTGGTTATCATTGCCATCGCCTCTGCATATCCCATCATCGCGCACAAGTATGTGCAGCCTGAGGATATCTCCACGCACGGCCACGCCATTGACGAACAACTTTCGGACACCATGGCTGAAAGCGGTTTTGCCTTCCTGGGAGCCCAGTTTGTCCTGGCTTTCTTTGTCTGGAGATTTACTGCGCGTAAAGACGGCACAAAAGTAAGTCACCTGCCCGGCGGTGCCAAGCTGATGGTTGTCGCGGCTTTTATTTTGGTGGGCACTGAAGTACTCGCGTTGGGTGTGTTCGGGCAAAAGGCCTGGGCCAGCGTTTATTTTACTGCTCCCAAGCCCGACGACCTGCAGGTTCAGGTGCAAGCCGGACAATTTGCATTTTACTTCCGCTATCCCGGCCCGGATGGAAAGTTCGGTCCTTTGCACCCCGACAAGATCGATGAAGGCAACGCCAACTTTTTCGGTTTGGATCCCGCCAATGACGTCGAAGCGCGCGACGACGTCGTCGCCGCTGAGCTCGCCGTACCAGTAAATAAAGAAGTTCATTTATTGATGCACGCCAAAGATGTTGGCCACTCTTTTTATGTCCGCGAACTTCGCCTTCAGCAGGATTTCGTTCCGGGATTGGACTTGTCCCTCCATTTCACCGCTACCAAGCCAGGCAAGTACGAAATTCTCTGCACCCAGCTCTGCGGTCTTGGCCACTACAACATGAAGGCGTACCTTGACGTAATGACTCAGGAAGATTTTGAGAAGTGGATGAAAGAGAAGATATCGGAACAGTAGCAGTACCTCTCGACCCGCAACGCGCCTAAGGTGCTTCGCGGTTTTTCTAACGAGGTGAGGCCATGCAGGAAGCGTCTCCAGCTCAGGTTCACGCGCCACCAACTTCATTTCTCCGCAAACACGTCTTCAGTCTCGACCACAAGGTCATTGGTCTGCAGTATTACGGCTTGGCGCTTGCCGCAGTCACTCTGGGCATGGTGCTTTCCTGGCTGATGCGCTTTCACTTGGTCTGGCCGACCGTTGCCGTTCCAGGATTGAGTCTGATCTCCAAGGTAGGAGCGCCCGGCGGCATCATTACCCCTGAATATTATTTGTCGTTACTTACGATGCATGGCACGTTGATGGTTTTCTTTGTACTCACCAACGCTCCATTCGCCGCCTTCGGTAATTTTTTTCTGCCCATTCAGATTGGCGCCGAAGATATGGCTTTCCCGCGCTTCAACATGATGTCCTTCTGGACCACATTGGCCGCTTTCCTCGTTCTGATCACGGCGTTTTTTATTCCCGATGGACCACCCATTTCTGGTTGGACCGCCTACGCGCCGCTTAGCGCCATTGGTTCGGACGCTGGCCCAGGTCTTGGCTGGGGTCAAACTCTTTGGGCCATCTCCATCGCACTTTTCTGTGCCGGCTCTTTGCTTGGCGCATTGAATTTCATCTCCACCACCCTGGACCTCCGCGCCAAGGGCATGACCCTAATGCGCATGCCGATTTGTACCTGGGCGTGGTTTATCACCTCATGTATCGCGCTGCTGGCATTTGCCGTTCTACTTCCAGCTTGTCTGCTATTGATTCTAGACCGCACCGCCGGAACCAGTTTTTTTATTCCCTCTGGCCTGGTCGTCAGCGACCGTTTGCAGCCCCACGCTGGCGGCTCGCCGTTATTGTGGCAGCACCTGTTCTGGTTTTTCGGCCATCCCGAGGTGTACATCGCCATTCTTCCTTCCATGGGTATCGTTTCTCACGTGCTCATGGCCAGCATGCGCAAGCCACTCTTGAGCGCCAAAGTCATCATTTACTCCATGCTGTCCATCGGCTTCCTGAGCTGGATGGTCTGGGGCCACCACATGTTCGTCAGTGGCATGAACCCCTTTTCATCACTGGTGTTTTCTTTCCCAACTCTCACCATCACCATTCCCGCGACGATCATGACTTTGATCTGGCTGGGTAGTCTTTACGGCGCCAATATTCGTATGACCTCGGCGTCCCTATTCTCCCTCGGCTTCATTTCCATGTTCGTCAGCGGAGGCGTCAGCGGATTTTTCCTGGCGCAACCATCCATCGATATTTATCTGCACGCCACCTACTTTGTAGTCGGCCATTTCCACATGGTGATGGGCGTGGCCTCTATCTTTGGCGTCTTCGCCGGAACCTATTTCTGGTTTGGAAAAATGACCGGTCGCATGCTCAACGAAACATTGGGTAAGGTGCATTTCTGGATTACCTTCATCGGTACCTACTGCATCTTCATGCCTTTTCATTATCTCGGCCTCGTCGGCAACATCCGCCGCTACTCCACCTTCGTCGACGATTTTATGGGTCCGCTGATGCCTTTACACAAGTTCATTACTATCGCGGCGCTTATCACCGGAGCGGGGCAGCTAATTTTCCTGTTTAACCTGTTCCACAGCCGCTTCTGGGGCAAGCCCGCGCCACAAAATCCGTGGGACGGCACCTCACTCGAGTGGAGCATTCCGTCGCCACCACCCTGGAATAATTTCGGCGATGTTCACCCCGTGGTTTATCACGACTCGTATCAGTACGGCGTGAAGGGCTCAAAGGGTGATTACGTTATGCAGGATTCGCCGGAGCAGGTAGTCGGCGGCTGACGTTGTCAGATCGATTTAGAACGTCCTAAGTCGCTCAAGAAAGACGCGAAAAAATATGTCGTCAACAACTTACACCCCAGTCGCTATTCCAGTAGCTCAGCAAGCTCGCACGCGTGTGAATGTTGTAGCGCGCTCAGCGGCTGATGGTGCCTCTCGTAGCGGCGTCTGGGTGGCGATCTTTGCGATCACCATGTCCTTCGCGGCCTTTACCAGCGCGTTATTTGTGCGCGAAGGGGGCTCGGTGGATTGGACCCACCTGGTCCTGCCTCCCATTCTTTATGCCAACACACTGGTGCTTCTGTTAGGCAGCGTGACTTTATGGATGGCCAGTCGCGCCGTGAACGCCCACGCGCTTCTGGACTCACACGCGGTAAAGACTGTCATGGGTTGGCTGATAGCGACTCTCGCTCTAGGACTGCTCTTCATCGCCGGGCAATATGAAGCGTGGAGTCAATTGGCGGCCCAAGGCCTTTTCCTCTCTACGAATCCCAACAGCTCATTCTTTTACGTGTTTACTGGCATGCACATCCTGCATCTCCTCGGGGGAATCGCCGCGCTCGTTTATCTAGTGGGTCAACTGGTTGGCAGTCACACTACCTTCCGACGCGCCGCTTTTCACAACACCGCGATCTATTGGCATTTCATGGGTGTGCTCTGGCTCTATCTGCTTTTTGTTTTGCGCACGAAACTTTAATGGTCTTCCGGGGGAAACGACTGTGAGTGAGTCTCAAGTAGCTGTCCACGGGCACGGTGCCATGATGGAGGCGTCTCCTTACGCAATTCCTTCGCGCAAGTTGACCATGTGGCTGTTCATCATTTCCGACGCGGTCACGTTTGGAGCTTGTTTGATGGCTTACGGTTATTTGCGGACCGCGAGCACAGATTGGCCCACGCCATTTAAGTTTTATCCCTCCATTCTCAATGTCATCATCATGACCTTTGTGCTGATAACCAGCAGTTTGACGATGCTGGGCGCCGTGGACGCCGCGAAGCTGGGCGATAAAGCCAAGACCACCCGCTTTATGTGGTCCACTATTTTCCTGGGAGCTTTATTCGCGGGGCTGCACCTTCGTGAATGGTTAGGGCTGATCGGCGAAGGTGTGCGCCCATTCCATAATCCCTGGGGCTCCCCACTTTTCGGCGCCACGTTTTTTAGCATTACCGGGCTGCATTTACTACACGTCGTCAGCGGAGTCATCGCGCTGTTCGTAATCTGGCGCGGATATACTCGCGGCACGCTGACCGCCGGGCATGTGGAAACGACCGGCTTGTACTGGCATTTCGTCGATCTGGTTTGGATGTTTGTAGTCCCCATGGTTTATCTCTTGAGTATCCAACGCTAAGGAAAACCGACATGGCTGAAAAAATCGTCACTGACAAGGCTTCTGTCACCGCCCCTTCCACCTCCGGAAATGTGATCGCCAAATATCTGCCGGTGTACTTTGCACTGCTGGCCATCGCCGGCCTCGAGATCTTTCTGGCCTACCGTAATTTTTCCATCTTGACGCTGATGGTAATTTTGCTCGTCCTGGCCATTTGCGGCGCTGCCTTGGCGGTCATGTATTTTATGCACCTCGCGCAGGAGCGCCCCAGCTTGTTCTTATCGCTCATTCCCGCCACGATTTTTGTGTTGTTCATGATGAACGCCATTTGGACAGACAGTTTCCGCTTGCTGCATATGAAGCCATTCGCTCATTGATCAACATTCGGCCCGTAGCAGGGCCTTGATCGCGGCTGGATTGGGAGAGATACTTAGCAAGAAAGTTCATAGGTCCGCACATGAAAGCTCAACGCACCCGTTGCTACCTGGGATTGTCAGGCATTCGCCGTGCTGCTGTGTTGCTCATCGCTCTCCTGACCCCTGTCGTGACCTTCGCGCAGAACTGCGCGCTTTGCTACACCCAAGCCGCCGGTTCTGGTTCCCGTATGATCCACGCGCTAAAGAGCGGAATTCTGATTCTTATGATTCCGCCCATGTGTATCTGCATCGGCCTCACCGTAATGGCCTATAAGAAGCGGAATCAGTTCAACGACGACTTCGATCAAAATTAAAGTTTGAAACTTTGTCGGCATTCGCTAAGCCTGCCTGATCTTCTCTCACACTGAGAAAAAAAGGGCGGGAGAAGTCCCGCCCTCCATTTTTTGCCTCTTAATGTCAGCACTTTCTGATTATTTTGGCGGCGCTAGTCGTCCTCGTGTACCAGCGACTCACGCACCTTTTCTAATTCTTTTCGTTTGGATTTCTCCACATCCGGGAATGCCAGATTCAACGCGTTGAGCTCCGTCACGATCGCCAAAGCCGCCACGACTCTTGTAAACCATTTATTATCCGCCGGGATCACGTACCACGGCGCATTCTTGGTGGCAGTGTTTTGAATCGTCTCCTGGTAAACGTCCTGGTATTGCTTCCAATAGCCGCGCTCTTTCACGTCGGCCATGGAGAACTTCCAATTTTTCTCGGAATCGTCCAGTCGCGACAGGAAGCGTTTTTTCTGCTCCTTTTTTGAAAGATGCAGGAAAAATTTCAACACCACGATGCCGTTACGCGTCAGGTAGCGTTCAAATGCATTGATATCTTCATATCTTTCTTCCCAGACTTTTTTCGTGACAAGCTTCTCTGGTAATTTCTCGTTTTGTAATAGGTTAGGATGAACGCGCACCACCAAAACTTCTTCGTAATAAGAACGGTTGAAAATACCAATCTTGCCGCGCTGCGGCACTACCTTGTGACATCTCCACATAAAATCATGATCGAGCTCTTCTTTGCTGGGCTCTTTGAACGACCACACGTCGCAGCCTTGGGGGTTCACTCCGGACATCACATGGCTGATCAACCCGTCTTTTCCGGCCGCGTCCATGCCCTGAATGATCACCAGCATTCCCCAGCGGTCTTGCGCGTAAAGCTTCTCCTGCAAATGTCTCACCATCTCGACACTGTGCTGCAGCAAGCCATGAGCTTCGTGTTTATCCTTCAGACCCCCGGTGTCTTCTGGATCGTGGTCTTTCAAACGAAACTTCCCGCCTTGCGCGATACGGTACGGCGCCGCAAGTTGTGCTGCTTCT
>JAUTXJ010000101.1 GCA_030838075.1 Acidobacteriaceae bacterium | reverse complement strand
CCTTCCACGTGCCCGCCACGCCAGGCACGTTGGCCTGTCCGCCCACACGCCCTTCGCTTCCGACCTCGCGCGCCACGCGCGTGACTTCGCCGGCGAACGCGTTCAACTGGTCCACCATCGTGTTGATGGTGTCTTTCAGGAGCAAAATTTCACCGCTGACGTTTACGGTGATCTTCTTTGAAAGGTCGCCGCTCGCAATGGCGGTAGCCACTTCCGCGATGTTTCGCACCTGGCCAGTCAAGTTACTGGCCATGGAGTTAACTGAGTCGGTGAGGTCTTTCCACGTACCCGCCACGCCAGGCACCAGCGCTTGTCCGCCCAGCTTTCCGTCCGTTCCGACTTCGCGTGCCACACGCGTGACTTCCGAAGCGAACGACCGCAGTTGGTCCACCATCGTATTGATGGTGTCTTTCAATTCCAGAATTTCGCCTTTCACGTCCACCGTGATCTTGCGTGACAAGTCACCGCGCGCCACAGCGGTTGATACTTCAGCGATGTTACGCACCTGACCAGTCAGGTTGCTGGCCATGAAGTTCACGTTGTCGGTCAAGTCCTTCCAAGTACCGGCTACTCCAGGCACCTGCGCCTGCCCTCCAAGTTTTCCTTCGGTACCAACTTCGCGGGCCACGCGGGTTACTTCGCCCGCGAACGCGTTCAATTGGTCGACCATGGTGTTGATGGTGTTCTTCAACTCCAGGATTTCACCTTTCACGTCCACCGTGATTTTGCGTGACAAGTCGCCGCGCGCCACGGCGGTGGTGACTTCCGCGATGTTTCTCACTTGACCGGTCAAGTTTCCGGCCAGGGAGTTTACTGAGTCAGTGAGGTCCTTCCACGTTCCCGCAACGCCAGGCACGTTCGCTTGTCCACCCAAGCGGCCTTCGCTGCCGACTTCGCGCGCCACGCGGGTTACTTCGCCGGCGAAGCGGTTTAGCTGGTCGACCATGGTGTTGAGCGTTTCTTTTAGCTGCAAAATTTCCCCGCGCACGTCCACCGTGATCTTGCGCGAAAGGTCGCCGCTCGCGATGGCCGTCGCTACTTCCGCGATGTTTCTCACCTGGCCAGTTAGGTTGCTGGCCATGAAGTTCACATTGTCGGTCAAATCTTTCCACGTGCCGCCGACTCCAGGAACCTGCGCCTGCCCTCCGAGTTTTCCTTCGGTACCGACTTCGCGCGCCACGCGCGTCACCTCGCCCGCGAACGCATTCAACTGGTCCACCATGGTGTTGATGGTGTCTTTCAACTCCAGAATTTCGCCCTTCACGTCCACCGTGATCTTGCGCGACAAGTCGCCGCGCGCCACTGCAGTAGTCACCTCAGCAATGTTGCGCACCTGCGCGGTTAAATTTCCAGCCATGGCGTTTACGGAGTCCGTCAAGTCCTTCCACGTTCCCGCCACACCGGGCACAACAGCCTGCCCGCCCAGCTTTCCATCCGTACCAACTTCACGAGCCACACGCGTAACTTCCGAAGCGAACGACCGCAGTTGGTCCACCATCGTGTTGATGGCTTCTTTCAGCTGCAAAATTTCGCCGCGCACGTCGACCGTAATCTTGCGCGACAAGTCCCCGCTAGCTACCGCGGTTGCTACTTCAGCGATGTTACGCACCTGACCAGTCAGGTTGCTGGCCATGGAGTTCACCGAATCGGTCAAGTCTTTCCACGTTCCCGCGACGCCCGGAACCTGCGCCTGTCCTCCTAGCTTCCCGTCGGTGCCTACTTCGCGCGCAACACGCGTCACTTCCGCGGTGAACACGCCTAGCTGTTGAATCATGGTGTTGACGATCGTCGCTGACCGTAGAAATTCGCCTTCAAGAGGCCGCCCATCCACGTCCAACCGCACTGTCTGGGTCAAATTTCCCTGGGCTACGGCCGCGATCGCCCGAGTCACTTCCGTGGTGGGCCGCAGCAAGTCTTCCACCAGCGTGTTAACGGAGCCCTCCATCTCGCCCCAAGCGCCCTTCGATTCGTGGAATCGCGTGCGCTCCCTGGTTCGTCCTTCCTTACCAACCACCTGTCCCACGCGCCTAAGTTCATTGGCCATGTGTTGATTGGCGGCCACAATTTCATTGAACGTATCAGCAATCTTTCCGGGCAAACCGATCCACGCTCCGGGCAGCCTCACGGAGAAATCACCGTCGCGCATCGTTTGCAAACTCGCGAGTATCGCCGCCAACTCCCCAGACGCTTGCCCGTTAGAGTGCGAACCGTTGCTCTTGGCATTTCCAAGATGCGACACAGTTTTGGTATTCGGCAGCGCGGCGCCCGTGGTGCTCGCACCACTCTTCGAGCCACCAACGGACTTCTGGTTCGTCCCGCCAGTCACACTTCCGCCGGGGGATTTTTTTTCAGTACCGGTGCCTGGCTCAAGGGTCCCGGTTTTCGTGGAACCCAAATCCTGCGTGGTTCGCTTCATTCTGATTCTCCTAGCCTGTTGTACGAATCCTATAAAATTTATGTGTTGGCCATTGGCAGCAACCGCGATAGCGCTTCTACCAAAATTACCTTATTTAACTTCGAAGGAACCTCTTAGTTATCTCTAATAACTAACATGGGTTGCGTATTCCTGTGCCTACGGTATTCACTGTAGAGACACCTGCAAGTAAAGCTGCCGAACACAGCCTAGTACCCGTTTCAAACGTCGATGTCGTTCCTTGGGGAAGCAGTCCGCTGCTCTTAGGTCGCCCGTGATTCAAACCGCGACACTTATAGTCGCGCTACTTGAAGGCAGAATCACCGTAAAATTTGATCCGACGCCGGGCGTGCTCTTACATTCAATAGAGCCCCCTAACACTTCCACGATGGCACTGGCAATCGCCAGCCCAAGTCCCCCGCTCTGGTGAGGACCTCCATTATTCGACGATGAGTTCGCGCGATAAAATCGCTCAAAAATAAATGGCAAATCTTTCGTGGATATCCCGATGCCCTTATCTTCAAAATGAAGTTTGATTACACGATCGTCCTTTTCCAAACGGACCCTGATGGACGTGCCGCTTCCTGAATACTTGATCGCGTTATCCAGAAAAATCAAAAATAGCTGGCGCATGAATGCTTCATCGCTCACATACGGTACGTCCGGAAGGAGTTCTCGAACCAGAAGAATATTCTTTGCATCCGCACGCGATTTGACCAGCGCGCACGCCTCTTCCAGCACTTCGTCCAGATACAGCGGCTCTTTGGCCAAACGTAACTGGCCCGCATCGGCCACTGAAAGCGTGAATAATCCTTCGACGATATGAGTGAGCTTCTTGAACTCTTCATCAAACTCGCAAAGCGTCTTTCGATACTCTTCGGCGCTGCGCGGCTTAGAGAGCAGCAATTGCGTTTCACCGTGAAGAACGGATAACGGAGTGCGCAATTCATGCGATGCATCGGTAACAAATTGGCGCAGCGGGCGCACGGAGGAATCCACTCGCTCAAGCAGCTGATTAATAGTCTGCGCGAGCAGGCTCAATTCATCATGTCGCGGAGACACCGGCAGCGGTGTCCAGAAACCCTCCCGGTTAGTGACTCTTTTAGCCATCAACGCGGCATGATTCGTGAGCGCCGTTATTGGTGCCAGACTTTTTCCCACATAAAAAGTGGAAATGCCTGCGGTCAATAGCAAGCTCAACGGAAATATGAGCAAGGCGACGCTGCCAAAATTTTCAAGTGTGCTGCCGAACCGCGAGGTTCGAATGGCCACGGCCAGAACCCGCGGCCCGTTAACCATTTGAAATGGAATCAGCGCCAGCCGTACGTGGCGGCCGTCATCCAATCCCCCAGCGCCGAATGTCGGTTTAGTGACCCGCGCATTCATTCCTCGTAAATTGAGCGGCGACGACAGATTTTTGGAACGCTGTAGAACCACACCGTCCGCATTCAGTAGCTCAAAAAATTCATCGGGAATGTTGAGATTGTTCACATCCTCAACATTAGGTTCGGCAATTAAGTCCGCAATGATCGGACCAGCGGTTTGCTGCAACTGGTTATTGAGTTGAGCTTTTACTTCGCTACTTAATAACGCCCAGAAGGCCAGGTAGGAAACCGCGAGAAGCCCCGCGACTACAGAGCAAAACAAAATAATCATGCGAAAACGCAAAGTTTTCGCCTGCATCATGTCCAGCAAACCCAAGTCGGTGCCTCGCGCGTTATCAACCATTATATAGGGAAGGGCGACGTCCTAAACGAAGGACCGCGACAATTCCGAACTTAGAGAATCCTTAGCGGAGGGAGAGCCCGGGAGCGTTGCGCTGCGGCATCGGGGTTCTTACAGGCTCTTCAGCCCTCTTCGGTTGCAAGTAGTAATTAATGGCCGGCGTGAACACCAGCGACAGCACCATAGAACTTAGCAAACCGCCCACTACCGCGATCGCCAAAGGTTGTAGCATTTGCGAGCCGGCTCCAATCGCGAAAGCCAGCGGCAACATGCCGGCAATAGTCGCAAGCGCGGTCATCACAATGGGGCGCAGCCGGCGTCGGCCAGATTGGATCATCGCTTCCCTGGAAGAAAATCCCAATTCCTCAAAATGATGTTCGGCATCGAGCAGCAAAATACCGTTTTTTGCCACAATGCCAATGACCATGATCATGCCCATGAAGGACGCCACATTGAAGGTGGTCCGCGTAATCAACAGCGCCAGAAAACCGCCGAAGGTCGACAGCAATGCGGAAGAGAGAATGGCGATAGGCGCGGAGAATGTTCGAAATTCGAACAGCAACACGATAAACAAAAGCAAAAGCGCCAGGAACAGTACCATCAACAAATCATGAAACGACTTTTGCTGTTCTTCGTAAACGCCTCCGTACTCCACGCGTATGGAGCTGGGGAGATGCATGTCCGAGACCGCCTTTTTCACCGCCGCGATTCCCGTGCCAAGATCTACCCCTTCAAATCGTCCGGTAACCTCGACCAATCGCTGAAGATTTTCGCGCCGGATTTCCGTCTGCCCGGCTTCCTGTTTTACGGTTGCCAATGATCCCAGGGTGGCGGTGTGTCCCGCCGAACTCGCCACCAAAGTGTTGCTCATGCTCTCCAGTGAAGACCGGCTCGATTCTGGAAAACGTACGCGAATCGTGTACGGCCGGTCGTTCAATATAACCGGCAGAGCAGCCGGTTCGCCCTCCAGGATCGCGGCGGCATCTAGGGCTACCTCTTCCGGCGTAAATCCCGCGCGCGCGGCGACCGTGGGGTTCACTTGATACGTGACCGCCGGTCCGCTAATGGTGTTTTCAATCCCGTTGAGAACATCAACAACCCCATGAATCTTGGTAATCGTATCCGCAACTTTCGGCGCGGTCTCTTCCAACAACTTGGCGTCTTCGGAAAACAATTTGATGACCACCGGTTCGGGTTGACTGGTCAAATCGCCAATCATGTCCTGCAGCTTCTGGATAAATTCCACCTTGGCCGCGGGTTCGGTTTCTTCCACCTGTCCGCGGATGTCGGAGATAACTTCATCGATGGCACGTTTCCGCTCGCCCTTCAGCTTCACAGTAAAGTCGCCGCGATTTGCTTCCGTAACCGCCGCTATCCCCAACTCTAAGCCGGTTCTCCGTGAAGTGTTCTCGACCTCCGGCGTGGCGTGCAGAATGGCCTCAATGCGCTGTAAAATGGCATTCGATTCGGCGAGCGAACTCCCTGGTGGAGTGAAGTAATCCAGACTAAATCCGCCTTCATCCATCTCGGGCAGCAGGTCGGTACCCAAAAAATTGTAGCAAAGCGCGGAAAGACCGACGATCAATACAGCGCTGATCACCAGAATCAAAGGCCGGTCCAGGACGGATTCCATCACCTGTCCATAAACTCTTACAATCCGCCCAAAAAATCCAGACAGATGAGCCTCTTCTGCGGCGAGCAGTGACGCTGCATCGTCCCCTGCCTTGGCACCGTGTGGCGCATTCGCTGAATCCTTGCGCCTCACCAAATATTGGCTCAGTGTCGGAGTCCAGGTGAGCGCGAGAAGCAGCGACGTGAAGAGTGAGACGGTCATGGTGACTGCCAATGCTCGAAAGAAGCTTCCGGTGACACCTGTAATTGAAATTAGCGGCAGAAATACGACGATGGGAGTAATCGTCGAGCCGATAAGTGGAACGGTCAGTTCACGAAGAGCGCTTGCTATTGCTTGGAAGCGGCCTTGTCCGGCGTCTCGATGCAGAACGATATTCTCAAGCACCACGATCGCATCGTCGATTACCAGGCCGACCGCTGCAGCAAGCCCGCCGAGGGTCATGAGGTTAAAGCTCTGGCCGGTCATTTTTAAGACGATAAAAGTAATGAGTAGCGTGGCAGGAATAACTAACCCGGCCACCAGCGACGTCCCCCAATCACGTAGAAATAGCACCAAAATGATAGAGGACAGCACCAATCCCAAAAGTACGGCATCGCGCACGCTGGCGATCGAGTCGTGCACGATGGTGGACTGATCGTAAAACGGCTCTACGTGTACCCCCGGAGGCAGCGACGGCAACAGATCGCTAATCTGCTTGTGGACTTCATTCGCCACATCCATCGTGTTACTTTGCGGTTGCCGGTTAACGCTGAGCAGCACCGCCGGTTTACCATTCGCGGTCACAACCGTATAGACCGGCGCTTCCGACGGCGATACCGTAGCAATGTCCCCGATGCGAATTGGTACTCCGGCAGCGGAAGTCTTTATCACGATCTGCCCAATTTCTTCGGGACTGCGCACCTGGCCGCTGACCAGCCCAAGGACAAGCTGGTGGTTGTATTCCAACAATCCAGGAGAATCGACCAGATTGGTGCGTTTAAGTGCATCCAATATTTCCGGTACTGTTACGGTTGCCGCAAGCAGACGTGCTGGATCAGGCATGACTTGAAACTCGGGCACCCTCCCGCCTTGCACAAGAACCGACGCCACTCCATCGAGCCGATTAATGCGGGGCTTCAAATCATATGTAGCAATCTCCCACAGTTTTTTCTGTGGCACCGTATCCGATGTCAGGCTGTAACCGATGATCGGGAAGCTCGCAAAGGTCATGCGGTGCGTATCCACCTTTGCTGTTGTCGGGAGCTCCGATTGTAACCGCGCCACCACTGCGTCCACACGCTGTAGTGTCAGAACCATGTCCGAATTCCAGTCGAAAAACAGGTCCACTTCTGCGGACCCTCGGCTGGTAATCGATGTCACCTTAAGCAATCCGGGCACGCTATTTACGGCTTCCTCAATGGGGCGCGTGATGGTGACCAGCATCTGGTCAATGGGCATCACGCCGTTGTCGATGCCCACCACGATGCGTGGAAAATCCGTCTCGGGAAATACCGCTACAGGAATCGTAAACGCGTAATAAACGCCCACCAAAGCCAGGCTAACAATTAGGAAAAGGATCGGTCGAGACAGCCGGTGAAACCAGGGATTTTCTCCCTGCTCAGCCAGCTGTTCGCCTCGCGGTGACGATGTCCGGAGATCCATGCGAGGCTACTCCTTTTCCTTCTCGGGTTTTGCCGCTGCGCCGCCTTTTTTGACGTCCTTCTTGTCGCCGCTATCTTTCTTGTCTTTATCGTCTGCGTCGTCCGCATCTTTCTTATCAGCTTTATCGGCTCCGGCCTTTTCCGGCGCCTCAGGCTTCTCGACTTTTATTTTCGTTCCGTCCGGTACGGCGTAACCCCCGGAAGTAATCACCGGGTCTCCCGGGTTTATGCCGCTCGCAATCTGCGTGTCTTCACCGTTGTGTATCCCCAGTTGAACCGGTTTCACATGAGCCTTTTCATCAGTTCCGGCCACAAGAACATAGTTGCCATTGCCCTCAGGATTTTTGTATACCGCAGCCGCAGGCACCACCACTGCATCTTTTACCGTCTTCGCGGTCATCGCTACTTGAACAGTTATGCCCGGCCGCAACGCCGGATTCGGTTTTTTAGCTTCTACCCATACTTCAATAGTCGTGCTTCCCGGATCCAGCGCCGGGCTAACCAAAGTGATTTTCCCTTCAATCGGATCATCCATGCCCGGCACCTTCAATTGCGCCGGATTCCCGACTTTCAGTTGCGCCGCTTCCGATTGCGGAATATGCCCCTTGGCGATCAATTTCGAAATGTTCATCACCGTCAAAAGCGGCTGATTGGCCATGGCCAGATCCCCCACGTTAAGCGGCCGGTCCGTCACGACTCCGTCGATGGGACTTTTAATCTCCGAATAACTCAGCTGCGCCGCCGCCCCGTGGTACTTCCCTTCTGCCGACAGCCTTTGGGCTTGCGCCGATTTGAGCGCCTGTTCCTTACCCACACGCTGCAAATCCGCAAGTTGCTTTTGCGCTTGCTCGTTCTGACTTCGCGCCGCAACCAATGCCACTTCCGCCGCGTCCAGCTCGCGGCGAGGAAGCGCCCCTTGCTGAAACAAATCTTTGCGGCTGTTGTAGACCTTTTCAGCCGCTTCGAACGCGGACTGTGCAGACGCCGCATCCAGCTGCGCTTTCTGAATCTGCTGCGGCAAGCTCGATGCCACTGTGGTCGTATAGGCCGCTTCGGCCTGTTCAAAATCCCCGCGGCTGGATTCCGCAGCCGCTGACAGATCGGCATTTTCCAGCACCGCAAGTAGTTGGCCCTTTTTTACTTTGCTGGCGCGTTGCACCAGGAACTGCTTGATCGTAGAAGTAATTTTGGGCGCCACGGTGGCCTGTTGCAGCGGAAAAATCACTGCTTCCTCGTTCACGATCTGCGAAATATCTTCTTTCTCCGCTGGCGTGGTTTGCACACTTACCTCGGGCTCTTTTTCCTTCTCCGCCTTGGCGCAACCCCACGCAAAACCAAACACCACAGCGATACCAGCGGCCATTGCCGCGTGTCTGAAAAATTTTAGCGTGCCGTACGATGATTTTATTTTCATGGATTCGTGGATACACCCGTTAGAGTTTGCAAGCTTGCCAGCGCCACGCGGTAGCGCAGCGCCCCATCCTGATAAGCGGCATTTGCGGTGGTAAAAGTCGTCTGCGCGTCCACCACTTCCAGCACCGTGGATTCGCCGTTTTGATAACGCAGCGTAACCAGCCTGAGGCTTTCCGACGCCAGTTCACCAGATCGCTTCAGATCTTCCAGCTCGCTCAATGCGGTGCTGGCCTCCGCATATAGCGATTGAATTTCCGCGATCAATTTTCTCTGTGCCAGCGAAAATTCCCGCTTCGCCTGAGCCTGCTTCAATTCCGCCTGCTTCACTTTGCTCTGCGTGGTTCCCCAGTTCCAGATGGGGACATTCAGCGTGGCCAGCCAGGAATAACCGACGTTGGAATACTGCCTGCCGTTCCCCAATTCCGCGTTCACCGCGAAGCGCGGGGCATCAATACCGTAAAAATAATCGAAACTTAGCGACGGCAGGTAACCCATCCGCGCGCCAAAAACGTCGTATCTCGACTGCCGCACCGCCTCCAGCGCCGCGCGTAAATCAGGATTATCCTTGGTCCCCTGCTGCTGAATCTCCTCAATGCTCGGCAAGGGAGCCGACGCATGTATATCGTCCGCTACCTCAAAGTTGTCGTTGAAATTTGGAAAGATCAAAACCGCCAAATCCAGCCGCGCATTCAGCAACGCAAGCTGTGCTTCTTGAAGCTGCCGGCGCCGATCCCGCATCTGCAACTCCGCCTTAATGACATCCGCGTGCGCCACTTCGCCGCCGCCCTCCAGCTTTTGTGTAAGCTGGAAAAATTTATCCCCTTCTCCCGCGGCAAGCTGTGCGGTTTCCAATTTGTGTTGCGCCGCTCCAACCTTGTAATAATTCTGTGCCACGGTAACTACTAAACCGCGCTTCGCAATTTCCATCTGCGCTCGTGCCACCGCCGCTGCCGCCGAAGCACGCCGCCAATTCGACAACGCCGACATATCTATCGCTTCGTGTATATCACCCTGGCTGGTGTACTCGTGCGGCGCATTGTTCGCAATATAAATCACCGGCGGTGCTGCCACCGGCTCCGCCCTTCCTGCGGTGCTTGCCGTCTCCGCACCCGGGATGCTTTGTGTGTACAACGCGGAATTGTTGTATGTCACCGTGGGCAACAAGCTGTTTCGCGCCTGCTTGGCATCTTCGTGCAGAACCCCCGCATTCACAACCGCTGCCTGGAATTGCGTGGCGTTTTTTCTCGCCAGATCGAGTGCCTGTTGAAATGTTAAATGTAATAACTCGCCGTTCGGCGGAGGTGCTGCTTGCCGAGCGGCCGTTGTGGCATCCGTTGGTGGCGGCAGCGGCTGAATTTCCGAACCGCTGGTTTTCGGTGCCGGAGTTTGTACCACAGGAGTTTCTGAAGTGGGACTCTGTGAGGGCGGATTTTGCGGCTGCGGCTCTCGAGCTTGCTGTTCTTGCGCGGGCCCGTGGGGACCCGCCGCGCTCACATGAGATTTACCCTGCGGGAACGCCGGCATACTCCACGCCAACATCATCAACGCAACCGCTGCTTTATTGACGAATTTCGCGCAAGAAAATCCCATGAACTCCATCCGTGTATTCGATGACTTCACCGTTACTTTAGTTCCCGATCAGACTATCGACGTGCGGCTTATTTGGCATCGATCGTGACGACGAACCCAGCGGTGTCAAGCCCGCATAATACTTCCAGAGGCGGTTAATTCTAAATTAAGTTTCTTTTAGGTCGAAGCGGTACTACAGCCGTTACAACGTCGTTTCAGCCTCTTGCGGCGACAGCGCCTTGCGGAAAAAATCCTTGCCCTTACGTTCCGGCCCCAGCG
>JAUTXJ010000055.1 GCA_030838075.1 Acidobacteriaceae bacterium | reverse complement strand
CGGGACGTGGCTAAGAATCTCGGCGTATCAGTCCCAACGCTTTACCGCTGGATTCCCGCTGCAGCACAGTCTTAAACCTGTCTGAATTATCAAATCAAAAATTCCGAGGGTTCCGGCTTACAACCCCAGCTTGGTTCGTCGCAGCGTGCATCAAAGTTGATCGTGTGGTCTGAAGAATTTTCGCAACCCAACCTTTGGCAGGTGGTATCATACTTTCGATAATCAGGATGGAGATGATAGGTCGCGTGAGATTCTGGGCGCGTTCGCCTTGATGCAATCCCATTTGGGGATTGTTGCCGTTCAGTGATAAACCCGCATCTAACAACCTGCAGCAGACATAAAATCGCTAAAGGCGAGGGCGTAATCGTATTGTCGTGAACAGAGAACTTATTCAAGGCAAGCTTAAAGATGCATTTAGCTGGGATCGTCGATGGTTACGATGGTGCGTGGGCTTCGGAGTCTGGACTTTGCTGGGTTACTCCTTCGCACTCCGCACGTACCTTGGAGCTCTCCAGGACAACGTCCATATCTCGTGGAAGGCAACGATCTCTGGATATCTGGTCGACTTCTATCTCTGGGGGATGATCTCACCACTGATATTCAAGTTGGCGAGACGCTTTGATCTGCGCGGGCATTTGGCTCGCAATCTGCTTATTCACATCACGCTCAGCGTTCTGTTGTCGTTCGTGGTCCTTTTCGCCGCCCCGCCTGCCTACTGGTACTTCGGTTCTCCGAACCTCACTCGTAATCCGACGCTGCTTGATCTCTTTCGCAACACCGCCTTCAGCGTCTACTACCTTCATCTGGGCTTGACGATTTATTGGACGACACTCGTCGTCGCTCACGCATCCCACTATTACCGAGGCCTACGTGAGGGGGAGACTAAAGCCGCGCAGCTCACCGCGCAACTCGCGCAGGCGCAACTGCAGGCTCTGAAAATGCAGATACACCCGCATTTTCTTTTCAACACTCTCAACTCAATCGCGGCGGTGTTGCACAAAGATGTCGAGGCGGCCGACAGAATGATCGCCAGACTAGGCGACTTCCTGAGACTGACACTGAAAAGGTCAGACGCTCAAACCATAGATTTCGGACAGGAGCTTGAGTTTCTCAAGTGCTACCTCGACATCGAACACACGCGCTTCCAGGATCGCCTCGTCGTAGAGTTGGAGGTTGAAACGGAAGCGCTTGATATTATGCTGCCTAATCTGATTCTTCAACCGATAGTGGAAAACGCCATCCGGCACGGCATCGCTCGACAAACAATTTCAGGACGCATAACAATCCGGGCTTTCAAAAAGAAAGATAGGTTGATTATGCAAGTAGAAGACAACGGTCCCGGATTAAGAACGAAGGGTAATCCCAATGGAACTTCTTCCGGCGGAATCGGTCTCAGCAATACACGCGCCCGGCTCGAACAGTTTTATGGTGATGATTACGAATTAGAAATCGCAAATTCAGCGGCGCGCGGTGTAATCGTCACCTTAGAGATACCGGCAATCGAGGCAGCGAAGAGCGAAGGGTAGGTAGACTTGCAGGCAAAAGTTTTGATTGTTGATGACGAGCCGCTCGCGCGTGATCGGATACGCGAGATGCTGAGGGGTGACCGCGAGATACAGATAGTCGGTGAAGCTCGAAATGGGTGTGAAGCAATTGAGGCGATGACTGCTCATGCTCCCGACATCGTCTTTCTTGACGTGCAGATGCCCGATATGGATGGGTTCGAGGTCTTGAAAACCATTAGGGTTGAGCATATGCCCCTGATCATTTTCGTCACGGCATACGACCAGCATGCACTCCGTGCCTTTGATGTCCATGCAATCGACTACCTGATGAAGCCGTTCGACCGCAAACGGTTCGCCAAAGCCCTGGATCACGCGAAGGATCAAACGAAACATCCGAAGGATGAGCCGGACACGGGACGCATCATGAGACTGCTGGAAGAGCTTAAAGCAGGAGCGAGGTATGTCGAACGGTTCGCGATCAAGACAGGCGAAAAGGTCTTATTCGTTCGCGCCGAGGACGTGGATTCTATAGAAGCCGACGGCAACTATGTGCGGCTCACCGTTTCCACCTCTTCCTACATGTTGCGGGAGACTATCAACGGCATCGAATCCCAAATTGATCCGCGAATGTTCGTTCGTATTCATCGTTCGACAATCGTCAACATGAATCGAGTTAAAGAGCTACAAGCCTGGGCGCGAGGTGAGTACCGCATCATGTTGGATAACGGCGTGTACCACACACTTAGCCGCGGCTATCGCGAGCATTTCGATAATTTCATTAAAAACAGGTAAGAAGTTAGTACCGCTTAAGTGGTAGGGCGTTGAGGTGCGTCCAGCGCTCGCGTTCTCCACGCCACTATTCTTCGGAATCAATGAAGATGGGATTCGCTGTCAGTTGCATCTTGATTCGGTTAGATCTTAGGTTAACCGGTACAGCCTGACCCAACGCGTCAATGGCTTTCGCGTGTTTTGAGTGCCATTCGCATTCAAACGAAATGCTGGGAAGGTCTTCATTGGAGAACACATCTCGCTTCTCCCACACTATGTATAACGGTGCCCGCGCTCGGCGCGCGACTTCAAAAAGGTACATCTTAGGAACCTCGGCAACGTTGATCCGTCGGACCGATTCCATTCCGCCCAGCGCCGCCGTCATTCTGCAAATGACCTCTGCCAGGGCGTATGTACGCTTGAGTTCGCCGTCTTCCAGCTCTATCAGCTACAACTTTCCATACAAAAGCGCGGGCAACTCATCAGCGTCCGTAGTCTTGACACATCACTCTTATTTGATCTTCTTCCAAACGAGATCATTGTTCTCTCGACGGTCAAGCATCTGTGTCACCCGCCCGCCCGTGTCACGCACGAAAACCTTTTCGCCGCGTATCGTCCCTTTTGTGAAAAATGTGTTTTCGTCCGCGGGCAAAAGTTCTTCCTTCGCTCTGCCAGTCCGCTGCCCAATCAGTTTGTCCTCTTCGACGGCGATCGTATAAATAACGCCCGGAGCTAACTCATATTCTCCAACAATTGATTTATAGAGCGTTGGGTTGACAGCAATGGGTTTGCGTTCGCTGGGAATAACTATGACGTGAGAGGCGATCAGTTGCCAGCGCCCGTCGCGCTTGAAATAAGTGTCGGTGGCGAGATATATGGGAGTTATTCTCTGCCCAAAAATGAATTCTTCTTCAAGAACGCGATAAGATAAAACCGCCGAGTCACCGTTAATGCGCGACTGGACATTCGCTATGCGAACGGAGCCTGAGTAACCCTTTGGGAGCGGGGACAATGAATCAAGCAATTGCTTCTTAGTCAGTATGCTCCAGTTCTCATCCGTATAGATCACGTCGTCGGCAACATATTTTTCCCAAACAGCTTTATCACCGGAAGCAACGGCATCCAGGAGTTGTCGTGCTATACGTTTAAGTTCCTGTTCTGTCGTCGAAGCAGGTGAGTTTTGGACAGTCGATTGGGCCATCCCCAATGAAGAAAGAATTAGGAATAATAAAAGAGCCGAAATGGATTTCATTGTATTACTCCCTCCAAGTCATGTGTGCACCCACTCTTCAGTTTGCTGATGGAGATTTCGCATACCTGCGGAGGAGGAGCGAAATAGGCAACCCCACGCAGAGCATATGGGTGATCAAGGCGATTACGACCGCAGTCAGGGGATGGAAGAAGCTGCGGTGAAAGGTCATGGGCAGCACGATCCCATACATAACCAGGTAAACCGCGACCCCGTATAGCAAGCCGCAAACAATTGCCCAACGCAAAAGAAACTGGAGCTTACGACTCGCCAGGTAATAAACTGCGCAGGCTACGAATGCGATAAAGAAATGCAGTACGAGGCCAAGCGCAGCCGTTCGCAAACCACCTTTGTAGGAGTTTGGGCCAAGCAGTCCACTGGCAACCGATTGCAAGTCCCATATCGGGCTGCGTCCGCGCAATCCGCTGTTGACAAATGCAGCGGTTATGTCCAGAACTCCGGCGATCAAGGCACCCCACAGAATTGCCCGGTAATCCTTCGGTCGTTTCAGTGACATTGTTGTCGAGTCGGCGCTCATGAGGATTGTCCCTTTACTCTACTTCCGAAATGTACTGAACACGAAATCGTGCGCCTTGCGCTTTTCGTGACAGCTAAAACAGAGCCCTCTGTGTTCCTCTGTGAGTGGTCTGTCTGTCTCGCTGTCGCCAAGGAAGCGTTCAAAACCCCAGCCTCCGGTGGTCGGAAAACGCTGAGTGTCTTTGATCATTACATCGATACGCTGGCGTGGTCCCTCTATGGTTGCCCCGTCCGTTTCTTTTGTATCGAGAAGATCGAATACCAAGATCGCCCCGTCGGGGAACTTGCCTGTTTCGTATCCTCTCATCGCTTTATCGTTTGCATAGACGTGGTGGATGCCACCAGCAGTTTTGAAAAACGGGCTCTGAGGGCCCACCAGCATGGTCTTCACATGAACCCCCTTGCGGTAACCCAGAGGATAAGCAATTGGGCTATCAGACCTTGCACGCATCGTCACCACCCACGTGAGAGTCACAAACGCGGCAAGCACGATCACTGTCGTTCTTTTTGTCATCATGTTCGTTCGCATAATCTATTCCCTTCCACGAAGAGCAATTGAACCACTCGAGAAACCTGAAACAATTCTTTCCCCAACCTCATCGCTGCCTTTCCTGCGCACCTTTCAATCCCGATGACATGACAAAATCAGTTATAGACCACGCCATCTCGCGCACGTCTTCAGCCAGCTGATTGCTTTGTGCGGCGACTGGAAATGCCGTCGCGCCAAAAGCGAATTCAGTTCAAACCGACAGCAATTTTATTTATTGTCGGACGACGGCTGTTTCCTGTGCGGGAACAGCTTGCCATTGAAATGCTCGTTGTAGATTTTGCATTTTACTTGCCTTTGGTAAGTGACGATTTCGCTGAAAACGCCGACGGAGACTCATGGGCGTTTATTTCGAGCGAAGATCGAAACGTAAATATTCCTCTTAGCTTTCAGTTTAATGGGCGGTTCAGATATTTGAATTAATATGTGATGAACATGCGATTCAGCGGGACGTATTGCGTCAAGTGGATGATGGGTTACGCCGCGATTTTGATTGACATGCAGAATTTTGGTAATCCACCATGACTTCGCTTAACACTTTTGGGGGTATTGTCAACTTAACCAGACAAATGGATAAATACCCGAGTCAGACAGGTGACTTCCACATTCACACTAATCGATCGATTATGTCTGCGTTCAGAATGTCAATGGCATTTCGATGACATCTTCCCAAACG
>JAUTXJ010000440.1 GCA_030838075.1 Acidobacteriaceae bacterium | reverse complement strand
TTTTCAAAAGAAAGATTGAAAAGGAAGGACTTCCAAGAGATCGTACGCCTGACTTGCGCACAGGAGCGCTAACGAAGGCGCGAAAGACGGGCCAGTCAGGCTTGTAGATTCTCCCGACTGGCCTGTTTTTTCTGCGAAACGCCAGGGTCCAATTGACTCGATGGAGTGAACCCTTGAAGTGGCACACAAAATTGGGCACAGTTTCCGGGAAAGGAAACACCAGTGGAGAGAAAGAGATACTCCCGGAAATTTCAGCGAATGGCTGTCGCACGGATGGAGACTTGCGAAGATGTCGGTGAGCTGGCGCGAGAACTCGGGGTACGACCGAGGTGCCTCTACAAGTGGCGCAGGAAGCTGGAGATGGTTGAACCAGGACAAGAAGCGTCGCGGCCCAGCACGCACGCATCGGCTCACCGCAAGGAAATCCATCGCTTGAAGCAGCTTTTGGCAGAGAAGACCCTGGAGGTGGATTTTTTCAAAGGTGCCTTGCAAAAAGTCGAGGCTCGACGCCAGAAGCGCGGCGGAACTGGCGAGACAGCATCTACGAGCAGATCCGAGAAGTAATGCTTTTGCAAGGCAGCCTGAGTATCGAACGCATGTGCCAGTTGGTGCCGGTCAGTCGCAGAAGTTTCTACCGCTCGCTGAAAGAGCAGCAACCTGCCGACGAAGAGCTGGCGGTGCGATCTGCAATCCAACAGATTGCTCTCGAACATCGCCGCCGTTACGGCTATCGACGAATCACCGCGGAGCTGCACCGTCGAGGAATGCAGATCAATCACAAGCGTGTGGTGCGGATCATGCGGGAAGATAACCTGCTGGGCCTACAACCGCAGCGCTTCAAGGTCACCACAAACTCGAACCACAAGTTCGAGGTATATCTGAACTTAGCTGCTCGGATGAAGCTGAGCGGGATCAATCAGCTTTGGGTAGCGGACATCACCTACATTCGGTTGAAGGCGGAATTTGTCTACTTAGCGGTGATCCTCGATGGGTTCTCTCGCAAAGTGGTGGGCTGGGCTCTGGATCGCACACTAGCAGTACGGCTCACCATCGGAGCGCTGGAGCAAGCCATCGAGCGCCGACAGCCCGCACCCGGCCTGGTGCATCACTCGGATCGCGGGTTTCAATACGCTCACGCGGAATATATAGCCATCCTCGAGAAGCACCACATGGTTCCAAGCATGAGTCGGCCGGCAAACCCCTACGACAATGCCAGCTGCGAAAGCTTCATGAAGACGCTAAAGCGGGAAGAAATCTACGCCAACAAGTACGATGATCTAGAAAATCTACGAGCGAACATCGAAGAGTTCATCGAGCAGTATTACAATCGGCTGCGCTTGCACTCGGCGCTGGGCTATCGATCTCCCGAAGAGTTCGAGCAACAGATCGAGGCGTCCGCTTCGGCCGAATCGCGAAGCGCAACGATGGTGTTCTTTGAGAACAAAGAGAACAGCAGAAAGATTTCTAAAGGGCTACTGGGGAAAGGGACTCAAATGCCGTCCCCTTCCCCAGACCCCTTCTCCTGCTAGGAGATGCAAGAACGCTTTTAGAAAACAGAAACTGTGCCCAAAGAAATTGTGCCACCCAAGGGGTTCACCCCACAGTTTGGGGAACAGTTAGGGAACAGTTCGACTCAAACCTTTTCATCGCTTCTTCCGCATCCCGCGTGACCATCTTCACGTAAATATTAATTGTGGTGGTCACATTCGCGTGACGCAGAATCTGCTGGATGACTTTGTCGGAAACGCCGAGCCGGTGAAGATTCGTCGCCAGTCCGCGCCGAAACGCGTGCCAGCCGTACCACGGAATCTTCTCCGCTTCGAGTGCGGGCCGAATCACTTCACTCGGCCAGCAGATCGAGATTCAACGGGTTGCCCCAGAGATTTCGAAAAATAAATCCCTCTGCAGGATTTCCCATCGAAGCCCGGTGCCGATCGAGAAAGAGTTTCAACTGCGCGATCACCGGAATGGTTCCTTTGCTCTTCCCTCTTTGGCTCGCCTACCTGGTTCCGCCACACGGAGTGCTTCACTTCGATGGTGTAACCGTCATAGTTCTGCCAAAGAAATCCACGGATTTCGCCCTTGCGGGCGCCCGTGAATGCCGCCATCGCGACGACTGTCGCTGCGGGTTCGGGAAGAATCGCGAGCATCCGAATTTCTTCCTCAAGCGAGTACGCATGCGTTTCACCTGCAGGGCGTCCTCTCGGAATCTCCACTTCCCGCATGGGGTTCGGAGAATCGAGCACACCTTGCCGGCGGGCATAACGGAATGCGCCACCGAGGAAGTGTTTGATGTGGGCGAGCGTCGAACGGCACAAATCGTGGTTACGAGCAATCGACGTCAACATCTGCTCGCACTCAAAGGTGCGGAATTCTCGCAGCGCCTTGTCTCCATCCGTTTTATGTAACGCTTCCACATGTTGCGATAGCCGATGAACGTGGACCGACGTTTCTGACGTTCCGCGTAAGGCAAATACACGGTCTGTATGAATCGGTTCAAGGTCATTGTGCTCTCCGGGACCAGCACGCCGTCGTTGAGCGGCCCCGGAACGCAGGCCTGCGACGCCGCAGGCGGCGCGCTTAGGCCGTAGTGGAGGGAGCGGCCGTCGCACTACCTATTGTCTCCGAAAGTTTGAGACTACCGTGTCGCTCCTCTTGACAACCAGCAGGCGAAGCGTATTCTCCTCCTGGTAGCCAAGGGGTAGGGAGATTCTATGCCTGAGAAGCCAAGTGACCTCGTCCAGGGCACTCTAGACATGCTCATCCTAAAAACGTTGGCGCTTGAACCTATGCATGGCTACGGGATTTCCGTGCGAATCGAACAGATGAGCAAGGGCGTCTTTTGCCTCAACGCGGGCTCGTTATTTCTTGCCATTCAACGATTAGAGAGGGATGGACTAATCGATGGCGAGTGGAAACCTACTGAGAACAACAGGCGAGCGAGGTACTACACTCTGACGGCGAAGGGACGAAAGAGGCTCAACAACGAAACGCGAGAATGGGGCAGGCAAGTCACGGCAATCGCGAGGATTCTCGAGGCTTCTTAAGGTGGAATGATGTCCTTGCTGCGAAACATAGCG
>JAUTXJ010000439.1 GCA_030838075.1 Acidobacteriaceae bacterium | reverse complement strand
TCGAAGTGGACAAGGAATTTTGATCAGCTACAACTAACGACATGCCCGGCATACCTTCTCGTCATAAATCCATCTTTCTGCTCGCTGGCGTTGTTTTGCTGCAAGTTTTGTTGCTGGCCTTGCAGATCAAGCGCGACTCGGAAGGGCGCTTGATTCGCGTGTGGACCGTCGGCGCTTTTTCGCCATTTGAGCGCGCCGGCAATCACGGCATTGGGCACTTGCGTGAGACCTGGCGGCACTATTTCGCGTTGCAAAACGCCTCGCGCGAAAATGAACAGCTTCGCCGCGAAAACGACGAGCTCAAGATGCAGGTCAATCAACTGCAAAGCAAAGCCACCGAAGCGGACCGTTTGGCGTTGCTTCTTAACTTCCATAAATCTCATGAGAACGTACCGATGCTTGGCGCGCGCGTAATCGCTACTAGCGCTGGAACCGCCAGCGCCACCATCATGCTGGACCGCGGCGCGAAGGACCACATCAAGAAAAATATGGGAGTCATTACGCCGGAAGGCGTGGTCGGCAAGGTGGTGGAAGTTTACGACAACACTTCTGAAGTGCTCCTGCTTACCGACAAAGACAGCGGCGTGGGCGCGATGCTCGGCAACTCGAGGGTGCAAAGCCCGGTCGGCGGTGCTGGTGAACCGCTGCTGTTCATGAAGTACGTGCCTAACGATGACGTGGTTAACGTGGGAGAACGGGTGGTCACCAGCGGCATGGACAAAATCTTTCCCCGCGATCTGCCCATTGGAACCATCACCGATATCAAGCCTGGTAATCCTTTCAAGAGCATTCGCATCCGGCCCTCGGCCAATCTGGAGCGCCTGGAAGAAGTGATTGTTCTTCTTACTCTGCAGCCGCTCCAAATGAATCAGGAAACGGAAACTGCAAAGCCTTCGGCGAGTGTGGCCAGCAAGCCAGTTGGGGAACCTACAAAATCCCCGTCGGACGGTGCTGCCGCGAAACCTGCTGCGGCAACTCTTAGTCCGGTCAAGCCTGCTTCGGCGCCGGCGTCTTCCGCGCCGGTTCCAGACCCTGCTAACGCAGCGGCGGTAAAACCCGAATGAACGACGCCTTCGACATTCGCAACATGGAATCGCACATCGAAGTGCACAAGTTTCGTGGCGGAGCCATTGTCGGCGCCACGCTGCTCGCCCTGATGTTTCAGGCTTTCGTGCCCGTTTATTTTGCGAAAGCCGCAATGATTGATCTGCCTTTGCTGATCACCATTTATTTTGGGCTGAGCCGGCGCAATCCCTCCACCGGTCTCCTACTTGGCATGGTCATCGGACTGCTTCAGGACAGTCTCAGTGGGCCTACCGTTCCTCTTGGTCTTTACGGCATCGCCAAAACCGTCATCGGTTATCTGGCGTCTTCCATTGGTGCACGCCTGGATACCGAGCACCCCGCTGCGCGTTTCGCTCTCACGATAATCTTTTTCGGCCTGCATCAGGGGATCGTGCTGCTCACGCGGCGCATTCTTCTGGCCCAGTCCAGCGTGTGGTTCACCATGCACCTTGCCGCCGCCGCAGTGGTGAACGCCATTGTGGCTGTGTTTCTCTTCGCGCTACTCGATCACCTTCGCAAATCTTAAGCCAAGCACACCCTGTCAGAAGCCAATTTGACGGTTGCGCCCTGGCGGCCACATGGGCGAAAATTGAGGTTCTGGCCGCGCTTCGACAGTCCTCGAGAGCGCAAGTGGGCGCCTCCACATCACTGCACGATTAGAAGGACAAGCCATGACGCAAACAGTTGGTGAATTGAATCCGCCGGTTCGGTTGATGTTGACGCCGGGACCGTCTTCCATCGATCCGCGCGTTTACCGTGCGATGGCCACCCCGTTAGTAGGACATCTCGATCCTTGGTTCAAAACTTGCATGGACGAAACACAATTGCTGCTGCGCCAAGTTTTTCAAACGGAAAATAGATTGACGATGCCGCTTTCGGCGTCGGGGTCTGGCGGCATTGAAGCGTCGGTCCTCAACACATTGGAAGAAGGCGATGAAGGCATTGTGGCGGTGAACGGTCTTTTTTCGGACCGCATGTACGAGATCGCGCAGCGCACTAGCGCGAAAATCACCAAAGTGGAAGCGCCCTACGGCAACACTGTGGATGCCGAGGATGTGCGCCGCGCAGGTAAAGGCAGAAAAATTAAAATTATCGGGCTCGCCCAAGGTGAAACGTCATCTGGCGTCTTAACGCAGCTTGCAGACTTTCGAAAAGTGGCGGACGAACTGGGCGCCTTGCTGGTAGTGGACACCGTGGCATCGCTGGCAGCTGTGCCGCTGCATGTGGATAACGAGCGCGTAGATATCTGTTTCAGCGGGACCCAAAAAGCGATCAGCGCGCCGCCGGGGATGTCACCCATCACCGTGAGCGCGCGCGGCGAAGAAGTGTTGCGCACACGAAAAACGAAAGTGCAAAGCTGGTATTTCGATTTGACCACCGCGATGAATTACTGGGGCAAGGATCGGCTCTATCATCACACGCCGCCGATCAGCCTGATTTATGCATTGCGCGAAGCGATGCGCATCGTAATGCAGGAGGGCCTGCCGGTGCGCTGGGAACGCCACCGCACCAATCAGCTGGCGTTAATTGCCGGGCTGGAAGCCATGGGGCTCGAGCTGCTGGTGAAAAATCCAGCGGAAAGATTGCCAACGGTTACGGCCGTAATGATCCCCAAGGGAATCGATGACGCTCGCGTGCGCAACCAGCTGCTGGATGAATTCAACATTGAGATAGCCGGCGGTTTGGGTCCGTTGAAGGGTAAAATCTGGCGCGTGGGCCTGATGGGATACTGCAGCCAGAAAAACAACGTGCTGCTTTTCCTGGCGGCGCTGGAAAAAATAATGCTGGAACTCGGTTTGCGGGTTCCGGAAGGCGCTGGAGTAGCGGCAGCTATCCGTAATTACACGCAGGTTGAAACTGCGTCTGCCGCGTCGCGGTAGAAAGCCAGCCAGTGCGCTGTGATTTCTGAGTACGAACGAACGAGTAGATTGAAGAATCACAGAAATTCGGAGAACGCGTGACCACACGTCCAGTATTGGCAAACGCCGGCGCCATGAAAGAATTTGTAGGCGCCTTCGAAGTAACTTCCAAGTTGACCGGGCACATTTATGAATGCCGGTTTTCGTACCTGTGGAACGGCATTGCCACGCGCCACAGCGACACCATCGATACCAAATTTTTTGTCGACGGCGACGTGGTGATGGTGGGGCTAGCGCATACCGCGTTCGTGAAATTTCGCGAGCGTAGCGGCCGCGACTTGACGGATCGCGAGGCCAGCTTTATCGCCGCGGATTACTTGAGGGAGCGCCTGGAAGAAGAAGATGTGCGCCCGGTGTACGACGTGACCCATGAGGATGTTTTGCGATTGATAGAGCAGGTCGGCATCAAGTAACCAATTCCCCTCAAATTGCGGCAGAATAGACCGCGCATGAAGACTTTCCCCTCCACGCTGACCACTACCAGTGAGCGCCTCACCAACGTACTTTCGTACGGAGCGCTTCTGCTCCTCGGGTACGTAGTATTTCTGATCTTCGAGCCGTTTCTGGTGCCGCTGACGTGGTCGGCGGTGCTGGCAATATTTTTCTACCCGGTGCACGAACGGTTGGCGAAGCGGCTGAAGCCCAACTACGCGGCGATAGTGAGTACTGTTGGCGTAACCGTGCTGCTCATCGTGCCGACACTGGTGGTGCTGTCGTACACCGCGAAACAGGCCATTGATGCCACCGCACGATTGCAAACCGCGCTTATGAATCCGGAAAGGGAACTGCCCGCCGAAGTGGTGGCGCGAGTGCGCGCGGAACTCCCCGAAGCATGGCAATCGATCGATTTTTCCGAGCCGTTGCGGCAGGCGGCCGAGAGGGTTGCGACCTTTCTGGCCGGCAAATTCGGAGCGCTGGTTAAAAATCTGGTGAGTTTCTTTATCGCGCTGTTCATTCTGGTATTCGCCTTGTTTTTTATGTTTCGCGACGGCGAAGACGTAGTGCGAGCTATAAAGCACTTATTTCCATTTGACCGCACCATACAGGAAGAAATGTTCGTGGAGTCCAAGGAGTTGATCTTCGCGAGTGTGGCGGTGGGGCTGCTGATAGCGGGTATCCAGGGATTTTTGGGCGGGACGGCGTTTGCGATCACCGGCCTGCACTCGCCGGTTTTTTGGGGAGTGGTAATCGCTTTTTTCTCGCTGGTGCCGGTGGTGGGTTCAGCGCTGATCTGGCTGCCGACAGCGCTGTGGCTGGGATTCAGCGGACATTGGGGAAAAGCTCTCACCATCATGATTATTTGCGGCGCGGTGGCGGGCATTGCCGACAACATCGTGCGGCCACTGTTATTGCGTAACCGCACACACCTCAATGAGCTGCTCCTGTTTATTGGCGTGCTCGGAGGACTTTCTGTATTTGGGCTGCTGGGCCTGGTGGTTGGGCCTGCCATCGTGGCTGCCGCGATGGGTGTATTTCGCGTGCATATGATGCACCGCGAAGATTTGGCAGCTTCGCGAAGTAATGAACTGGTGCTTCCAAGAGTTGAGAACTCGTAACCGCGTACTGAATCAAAAATTCGAAAGGCGCTCAGCCCGCGTGTCGGTATGTTAGAGTACCCCGCTCGATGACTTCCAAGGACATCAAAGCCGCTCCGCTTCATGAGGAATTGCCGCCCGCCAAATTGCGGTGGCGTTGCGAGCTTTCGCGAATTCCCTTTGAAACCACGGCGCAGGCGGAATTGCGCGAAGGCTTCATCGGTCAGGAGCGCGCGCTACGGGCGCTAAAAATGGGCGTGGAGCTATCCGCGCCCGGTTACAACGTGTTTGTCTGCGGGCTGGCAGGAACCAGCCGCGGCGGAACCATCGCCAGCATGATCGAGAAGTTGCACCCGCGAACTAAAAAATCCCTGGACCGCTGTTATGTGAATAATTTCAAAATTGCGGACCGCCCGCGACTGCTATCTCTGGCGCGCGGACAAGCCAACGGATTCAAGAAGGATATGCAAGCCGGAATTGATTTTTTGCGGCGGCGCATCCCGCAGGTCTTCGAAGGCGAACCATTCCAAAGGCAAAAAGGAAGAATCGTAGAGCGTTTTACGGTGCGTGAAAAAGAGCTGATGGACGATTTCACACGGCGAATCGCGCGTGAACAGTTCGCGCTGGGCCACATGCAGGTAGGCGCGGTAGCGTTGCCGGAAATTTTCCCGGTGCTCGAAGGGCAAATGGTGCCCATCGAAGATATTTCCAAGATGGTGCACGAAGGAAAGCTGGAATCGCCGGTCGCGGAAGTCATTGAGCGGAAATACGAGCAGTTCCGGCAAGAGTTCACGGTGGTGTACCGCAAGACGCTTACCCTCTCGCGTGAGTTGGCCAGTGAGCTCAGCTATCTCGAGCAGGAAGCTGCCTCGGTTTTGGTTGACGGGGCCATCGAAGAGTTGAAAGAAAAATATCCAGGCACTGGAGTGTCCGAATATCTGGAAGAAGTGCGGCATCACTTGCTGGATAATCTGGGGCCCTTCAAAGAGCGCGAAGGAGAAAGCGAAACGGAAGCCGGCGCCGAGCCCCCGGACGGTTTACCGAAGCTGCCTGGATTGTCGGAACGCGATCCGTTCCGCGTTTACGGCGTAAATGTGATTCTGGCGCATGGGGATGAAGATACTTCACCGGTGATTTTTGAAACGACGCCGACGTACGCGAATCTTTTCGGAACGATTCAACGCGCTTACGATGCGCGTGGCGGCTGGACCAGCGACTTCATGGATTTGCGCGGCGGGTCTTTGCTGCGCGCGGACGGCGGCTTTCTGATTATGTATTCGCTGGAAGCGCTTTCGGAGACCGGCGTGTGGCGCGCCTTGAAACGCACGCTGAATCACAGTCGGCTGGAAATTCAGCCGCTGGAAATGTTTTATCCCTTTGGCGGCAGCGCGCTGAAACCGGAAGCGGTGCAACTCGATGTGAAAGTGATTTTGATTGGGGATCGCGAGTTGTACGAAGTGCTGTATCAGTATGAAGAGGATTTTCGCAAAATTTTCAAGGTGCGCGTGGAGTTCGACGAAGAAATGCATATGAGCGATGGCGTTATCGCGGAATATGCCGGCCGGTTGCGCGCGCTGTGCGAAAAAGAAAATTTATTTCCGTTCGATCGCGGGGCCTTCGCGGCGATGCTGGAATACGGAGTACGCCAAGCCGGGCGCCGCAATAAAGTTACCGCGCGATTTGTGGATATGGCGGACCTGGCGCGCGAGGCCCACTACGCAGCCATGGCGGCGGGCGAGACGGTGGTCCGAGCTGCGCATGTTCGAAGCGCGCTGGCTTCCAAAGTGGAGCGGCACAATTTGATCGAGACGCGTGTGCGCGAAATGATCGAAGAAGGCACGTTGCTGGTCGACGTGGCCGGCGAACGTGTGGGGCAGGTGAATGGACTAAGCGTGTTGGAAATTGGCGGGTATTCCTTTGGCAAGCCGGTGCGCATTACCGCGTCGGCGGCGTTGGGAAAAGCTGGCCTCATTAATATCGAGCGCGAAGCGAATCTCAGCGGCCGCTTTCACGATAAAGGTGTACACATTATTTCTGGATTTCTGCGTACCCGCTTTGCGCAAGACTCGCCGCTTTCGTTGGCCGCGAGTATTTGTTTCGAGCAATCGTACTCCGGCGTGGATGGCGACAGTGCTAGCTCCACGGAAGTCTACGCTCTATTGTCCGCGCTCTCCGGGTTGCCGTTGCGGCAAGACATCGCGGTGACCGGTTCGATGAATCAACAGGGTGACATTCAAGCCATCGGCGGAGTGAACGAAAAAATTGAAGGGTACTTCGGCGTGTGCCGCATCCAGGGGTTGACCGGCACGCAGGGTGTCATGATGCCCGCTTCCAACGTGGAAGACTTGATGCTTCGCGAAGATATTATCGATGCTGTCGCGGCCGGCCAATTCCATATTTGGCCGGTTGCCACGGTCGAGCAGGGGATAGAGATTTTGACGGGAAGATCTGCCGGGACGCGCGATGACAAGGGGAAATTTGAGGATGGCACGGTTTTCGCGTTAGTGGACGAGAGACTGCGTGCCATGGCCAACACTATGAAGGATTATCTGTAATTTTATCGTGTAGCCGGCGGCGCGAGGTATGCTCGCCGACAATCCACACGATATGCAGACACACCCGCGGGCTGTTCTGATCCGGCCGTAACGCGGACTTCTAACAAATGGATGGCTCCGTCGTGGACCGGTGGCACGAACGCCAGGCTGAATTCATGGCGCACGATTTGAGCGATGTGCCTGAACACGCCGGGAAGCTCGTTTGAGTTGGCAGGGAAATAGGCCTGCCCGCCGGTCGTTTGCGCGATCTGTCGCAGAAGCATATCCGCTTCGGTGAATTGTTGCGAAGTGAAGGCCACCTTAGGAGGCGGCGACTTTTTCTTACCTGTTGCCGGTGGATTTCGTAAATCGCCAATGAGCGAGACGGCCAGAATTCGTACGTCGCTGGTCTGCAAACGGTTCAGCAAATCCTGAATTCGCTTGGTCGAAGAAGTGTCCACTCCCGTCGAAAGCAGAACGATCGTTTTTTTGCCCCGCACGGAGGTCAGCCAATCCAGCACCTTTGACAGGCTCGCCGATAAATTCAAAGAACCGAAACCGAGATTAAAACCGAGCTCATCGAACGCGGCAGCGACGGATCGCTTGTCCACCGTAAAATTGACCAGTCCCTGCGGAGCATCGGCATATTTGACGACCGCAACGCGATCATCGGCCGACAAACCGCTTAAGAATTCCTGAGCAGCTCGCAGATGGCTGCCTTCAAGCAGATATACGGCAGGACCAGCTTCAATGAGGACCAGAGCCTGGGCAGGCTCCTCCACATCCAGAAAATCGGTGATCGGCTGTTCGACCCCATTGTCGAAGATATGAAAATTATCCCGCCCAAGGCCTTCGGCGAATTTGCCTGAAGAATCGGTTACCAGCACGCCGACATTAACCCGATCAACGCTGACGCGAATAGGTTCCGACTGTTGCACATCGGCTGATGCCGATGGGGTGGGCATTCCCTGCGATAACAGCTGCCACGGATGTAGCAAGGTTGAAAAAATCAAACTGCAAAAAACACGAGGAAGTTGTTGGCGAACCAAATTCATTCCGCCGTTTATTCAATCCACTCGTCGAAATGCAATCCTTGCGCATCCTTCCAGGAAGCGCTCGAAGCTACATGAAGATGCCGGGCGAAGACTTCTGGATTTACATCAAGCATCCACGATGGTGTCGGTGGGGAGGTTGATTTGGCTGCGCTGGGTGAGCGTCTTGCCGTTGGCGTCTTGTTTGCTTCGGCGACTACACGAGCTTTCACGGCTGGCCAATCGACTTTGTGAAAATCAAAATAGCCTAGCCCATTGATGGTGGCCGGAAACTGCGCGCGAGCGGCTTGAAATTCCGGAACGCTGGCGAGCCCCGTACCTGCCGCTTGCGGGCGCTTGGCCAGCTCCTCGCGAACGGCTTCGAGACGTGACCCGACTACAAGATAATCTGAAGTCGCGGCCAGGTGATAAAAATCCCACTGCGCGGTGCCGGCAGAGCTGGACGACCCACCCGCGGAAATTTTCATGAAAGTGGTTTCGCCTTCGGCACGTTCCGAGGCGATTTTATCGCTGAACAACGTGTGCATCAGTTTCAGGGTGCCGGGCTTGTCGCGAATGCCAACCAGATAAATTTGTTTGTTGTTGTCGAGCGACGGACTGGTTTGCAAAGACGCGAATTCGCCGGTGAACAGCGCGAGAGCGCTGCTGAGCGGCTGGCCCAGCTTGGCCTGCGCCATCATTTCGAGCATGTTGACATTGCCCTGTTGGCCCGGTGGCAGAACCGCCGCTGCAATGCGTTTGACAAGGTCATACAAGCCAGCCAAATTGATTTGCGTATCCGAGTAGGAAACAGCATGGGCGGGCACAAAACTCAATGCCGCAGGAGCCGACGACCCCTTATCCCAAATGTCAAACAGCGTGCCTGGCGACGTGTCCCCCAGCGCGACAGCTTGTATACGCGTCTTTACGCCTTCCATCAGCACACGGCCACAAACAGAATGAATAGAGTCGAGTTTGAGGGCTTCAAGCACCGGCTGCACGCGAAAGCCACCAGCCGCGGAGTCGGGCGCAAGATTTTTCAAATCGGGGACCCGCAGGAAAAATTCAACCTGCCCCGAACCCAGAACAGAATGAGCTTCTTTGTAGGCCGGAGAATCGGTTAGGACACCAGATGAAGAAGGCTTTCCCGCAAGGCGGTTGAGAATTTCTTCCAGCACGGCAGGCTCGTTCGCGCTCACCGCATATTTGCCATGTTCCACCCAGTAGGTCGTACCGGTTTTGCGCTGCACTTTCAGGACTGGGACACCCGCGATGGTCATCTGCGAGAGTTGGGGAACTTCTTTTTCACTGGAACGCAAGCTCAGAACCGCTTTGGAGAGAATGGCCTCTTTTCCAGTGCGATCGTAAACAAAGAAAATTCCATTCCATGGCTTTGCGTTTGCAGCTGAAGAATCCTTGGAGGCCTCAGGCTGCTTTTTTTGAGGATCGCTCAGATAGCCTAGAACAAAAGCGTTCTCTACCAGAGACGCATATTCGTCAATTTGTTGACGCGTCAGGCGGTTCTCCGGCGATTTCTCCTCGGAACTTTTGAGTACCGCGTTGGTCACCGAGGAACGCACTGGTGCGAAGCCAGGATCATCCCAAAGCGCGGCAATAGAATTTGTCTTTCTAAGTTCGACACTCGGTTGGCCGCGCCATACAAAATAAAACGTGGTGTTCGCAGGCATTTGCGAAGGCTCGAGCGGCGCCTGCGCGGAAGCGACATTTGCGACCAAAAGGAAAATCGAGGCGGCCAGCAGCCAGTAACGTTTCTGCAGGACTTTCATGAGGGCTCCCAAGCTGATGCTAAATAGTAACCGCAGGCTGATGCAAAGCCCTAAAAACCAAAAAGCCCTGCGTCGCGAGTATTACTACGCGAAGCAGGGCTTAAAGATAACAACGCCGCGAGGCTTACGGTTTAGCCGCTGTGGAAGCGGGCGTGGCTGCGGGAGTCGCGGCGGGCGCGCCTCCAGCGTCCTTGGGTGTAGACAAATAGCCCTTGATTTGATTCTTACCCACGTCGAACACCACTATTTCGTAGGGAGCCATTCGCGTGGCGCCGCGCATGTAAAACTGCACCGGTTCTCCAGCGGTTTTGTCTTTCTTCTCGATAGAGCGATCGTCGGCTAAAACGGTAACCGTGTAACGGGACTTTTTCTGGTCGGCCTTATTCAGCGCCATTTGCACCGGCCCAACGCGCTGGGGAGTCTTGCTTTTTTGGACGGTAAACTCGTAGTAGTTGCGATCGCCACGGCGGCGCAGCTCTTCCAGGTCGTCGCGGTTGTGCGCGATCAGGCCGCTCATCACCCCCATGTCGCCGGTGGCGCGATCGAGTTTCCCTTTGGTGGCTTCCAGGTCCGTTCTGGTGCTTTCAATATCTTTTTTCGCTCCACCTACCTCGGTAGCCACGGAAAATATTTTTTGGTCGCTTTCCTGTTTCACCTGAGAAAGCTCGGAGGTCAGCTTCTGATCCGAAGCCTGCTGTTCCTTGCGAATGGATTCGGAGCGGCTGCGCGCTTGAGCCAACTCAGAGCGGGTCATGCCGACTTTTTGCTCGGTGACTTCCAAGTGGCCCTTAAGGTCGGCCAATCGCGAGTTGGCCTGTTCCAACTGTGCGGACAGGACTTTGTTCTGCTCCTGCTGACGCGAGAGGTCTTGCTCCAGGCGGGATTGTTGCGAATGCCCAACATAGGCAAGAACCGCCAACCCGGCAAAGAGCACCACGAACAATACGGCGAT
>JAUTXJ010000410.1 GCA_030838075.1 Acidobacteriaceae bacterium | reverse complement strand
CTTTCAAGACTTTCAGCATGGTGCGCGCGGATTCGTTTTTAAAGATGGGGCGATTGCCGCTTAAAGAACGATAGCGGTTGACGAGTTGATCGAGCTTGCGATTGTCCAGCGGGCGGGCCATGTAATGAAGCGGGTAGCCATACAAAGCGTGGGCGAACGAAGAGAGCTCCCAGGCGCCGATGTGGCCGGTTAGGTACAAGACTCCTTTTCCCTGTTGATGGCCCCGCAAGAAATTTTCATGGCCATCGAGAATGACTAGATCTTCGATGTTTTGTTTTGAATATTTTGGCAAATGGGCAAATTCGGCGGCCATCCACCCAAGATTGCGGGTCATCTTGCGAATGACGGCGGCGCGTTGCGTTTCGGTCCAATCCGGAAATGCCACGCGGAGATTAAACTCGGCGGTTTTGCGTAACTTTGGGGATAGGAGAAAAAGAACATGCGCGGTGGAAGCGGCCAGCGGCCGTGCTATTCGGCGTGGCAAAACTTCCAGAATTTTTAACAACACGCGTACCACCGCGTACTCTGCCCATTCCCTCATCACTTTTCTGAGACGACGCCCTCCGCTGCCTCGACAGTATGCCTGCGGGCGCGGCTACTATGCCATGGACATTGCGCACGATGTTAAACTCACGTCCTTAGTCTCTTTTTCGCATGAACGATACCGCACCAGCCTTGGCGAAAAAATCCGGCGACGATTCCTACCGCGATAGTTCTTTGCACAACTCGTCGCTGCGCGACATGGCCTTTCGCGACTTATCGTTTCGTAAGTTCAGCTGGGCGGTGCTAATTCTTCTGACGCTGTACGTTTGCTACTTCAGTCATCTGGGGGCTTTTGGCTTTATCGGGCCTGATGAGCCGCGTTACGCGTGGATCGCGCGAGATATGGCGGAAACCGGCGACTGGGTCACGCCGCGACTTTACGGCAAGCCGTGGTTTGAAAAGCCGGTTTTTTATTATTGGTCGGCGGCGGTGTGTTTCAAATTGTTCGGCGTGAACGAAGCCAGCGCGCGGTTGCCGAGCGCGGTATGCGCACTGCTTGCGACGCTTGCTCTGGCGTGGCTGGCGCTTCGAATCGGGGGCTGGCAGATGGCGCGTTGGGCGCTGCTGTTTTTGCCGTCTACGGTGGGAATGATCGGTTTTTCGCATGCTGCGTCGACGGACATGCCATTCAGCGCGATGCTGAGCATTGCGATGGTTTGCGCGGCGATGGCGCTGGAGGTGGTTCCATCTGAGAAATTATTGTCTGAGGAAACACACGAGGTGCAAGCGGTCGTTCGACGGGCGAAGAAGACTGTTTATCTCAGCTTGGCGCTTTTTGGATTTTTCCTGGGTATAGCGGTTCTGGCTAAGGGGCCCGCAGCGTTAATCCTGGCCGGGGGCGCAATACTTTTGTGGGCAGCGACAACCAAGCATTGGCGCGAGGCGCTGCGGTTGTTTCATCCCATCGCCATCGTTACATTTTTTCTGACGTGCCTTCCCTGGTACGTGTTGTGCGCTCATCGCAATCCCGAGTTTTTCCGCATTTTCATCATCGAACACAATTTCAGGCGTTATTTGACGCCGGAATTTCAGCACATTCAACCGTTCTGGTATTACGTGCCGATTACGATCATGGCGCTTTTGCCGTGGTTTTTTTGGCTGGCATGGTTTGCCTTTAGAGAACGAAGTAAATCAGGAAGCAGCACTGAACGATCACAAATATTCTTTCTGGCGGCGTGGGGCATTTTCCCAATTTTGTTTTTTTCTTTATCGAAGTCCAAACTTCCCGGCTACATTCTTCCCGGGGTACCTCCGCTAGGTTTTCTAATTTCACTAGCGGTCACGCGCGCACTGAAATCGAGGCACGCAGTGGGGCGATACGTTGTTGGGTCGATAGGAGCGCTGGTACTCGTGTCACCGGGTTGGATATTTTTTTCGAAGGAGCATGTTCGAGGGCCGTTGGTATCGCTTTACATTATTGTGGCGACGGTTGGTGGTTTGATCGTTATTGGAGCCGCGGCACTTCGCCAGACGCGTGCGGGCTTAACTTTTTCCGTTGTGCTAGCACTGTTTCTGCTCAATTTGGTGTATGTGTCCTTCAGTAAGCTGGATGCGCAGCTTTCGGCGCGGAATTGCGCTAGGCAGATTGGCATCGAGCGCGCGGCTAATACTTATTCGTTTAAAATGCAGCGCTCGTGGCAGTACCAGCTTAATTTTTATCTGCACCGCGAAATTCCCGAATGGGGTTCCGACAATGCCGGTGAGGCTACAGTGGTGACCAACAAGAAAAATCTTGCGGAGCTCGAGAAAAGCGGGCAAATCATTACGGTTGTTTCCGAAGTGTCGCCGGAGGCGGAGGTCGTGGTGGTCAGGCCCCTGTTTTTAGCGAGCCCGGTGCGTTAACGCCTGATACTCATGGTGGCGGGCAGTTGAGCGAGGAAAAAGGATACGACACGATTCTCGTAGGCGCGTTTGTCGTCATCATTCATGGCCACAAAATTTCCAAGTCCAATATTGGCTTGTTCGCGAGGCCCAGAGGCTTTCAGGTAGATGCTGCGCGAGATGTTTCCTAGTTCAGGGTCATCCGAAGCCTGAATAAAAAGTATGGGGACGTTGGCGACAGCATCTAGCCGCGCCGACAATGGCGGCTCGTTGCGGAACCGTGAATTTAGCAGGTCGAAACTGAACTCCGCGGAACGGATCATGAGCGGGAATCCGGCGAGGCCGGTGCGCTCCACGCCGATCTTCACCATTTGCGCGGGAGTGTCGTAAACAGAGTCGAGAACCAGCGCACGAATGCGGGAGTCTCGCTCGGCCTCTCGTAGTGCGGCGTAGGCGCCCAGGTTGTAACCCCATAGGCCGAAACTGTGAGGATCTACGTCGTTGCGTGCGGCCACGGCATCGAGGGCCGAACGCAGCTCGTCGGCTTCGCGATAGCCGAAGGTGGTGGCTCCGGAATTTCCGCCATGCCCGGCGAAATCAAATAAGAAGACGTTGTACTGGTGGTCTTGCAAGGCGGAGACGAGAGTGAGCAACTCCGCGCGGCTGGACCCGTAACCATGGCAAAGGACGATGGTGGGCGCGCCGCGGAGTCCTGGAAAGAACCACCCTTCACGGGCCTGCTGACCCAAGACGGTAAATTGCATGGCATCGGGGCGCCCGGGGAAACTTTGCAAATTAATTTCGGAGCTGGTGCGTTCCGGTTTGACGATGCGATAGACAAGGAAGCCGGCAACGCCCGCGGTGGCGAGTACGGCGAAAAATACGAGCGCCAAAACAGCGGTGAGAAGCCTGGTGTACCAGCGTGTTGGATAACGTAGCTCAGAGAGAATGGACATGCGTAATCTGCGCAACGCGGACGTCTAGAGCGCCGTTTTTTCCGTTCCTCACGATAAAGAGGTGGAACAAATTGACAATTCGCATGCTAGCACACCCTTGCACCGCGAAGTTTCGCTGAGCAAGGGTATGTGTCGCATTTATATCGCGCGGCCGACGGGGTTCTCGCGTCATTGCGCGAATCGGCTATCATAGGAATGTACGCGGCGGGGCCGCTCGCATCTCACTTCACCCATGAACATTGTCGATTTACGACAGACCACAGTCCGGCAACTGGAATCCCTTCTTGAAGAAGAATCTCGCCACTGGCGCAAGGAATTGCATTGGGATTATCGCGGGGCACTGGAACTGATCAAACGTTTTCTGGAGGCGCGCGCTTTGGCGGGCAGCGTGGCGTTTGAAAATGGAAATGCCGCCGGGTATTCGTTTTATGTGATGGAAGAACAGAAAGGTTTGATCGGCGGGCTGTATGTGTCAGCGCAATTCCCGCAATCGGCAATAGCGCAGCGGTTGCTGGAGGAAACACTTTTTTCGATGCGGG
>JAUTXJ010000390.1 GCA_030838075.1 Acidobacteriaceae bacterium | reverse complement strand
GACCTTCCGCTTCACGTTTGATCTATTTCGTGGCGACACATCCTTCAAGCCCGTCGATTGGCGCATTCGAATCACCCCCGAAATCAGCTTGAATGATCTGGCAGTGCGCGAACGTGGAATCATCAGCCCGGATGTGCGGGCCGGCACCAATCGCTTTGATACTCACATCGGACTACAGGAAGCTTTCGTGGAAGTAAAACTTCATGACCTGAGCTCCAATTACGATTTCGTTTCTGCGCGTGCCGGGATTCAGCAATTCAATGCCGACTTCCGCGGCTTCCTCTTTGTCGATGAACAGCCCGGCCTGCGTATTTTCGGAAATCTTCATAGCGACCGCATCGAATACAATGCCGCGTATTTCAATCTGCTCGAGAAAAATACGAATAGCGGGCTGAACACCATTTTCGACCAGCGCCATCAACAAGTGATCCTCGGCAACGTTTACCTGCAGGACTTCTTTTTCCCCGGCTATACCGCGGAATTTATTGGCGCGTTCAACAAAGACGATCCCAGCCTCCATTACGATGACAACGGTTTCCTGGTGCGCCCGGCGCCCATCGGCAGCGTTATCAACCAGGGTGGTGTAGGGCCGATTCTGCACGGCATTCGCGTCGGATATCTTGGCTGGCTCGGTAGCGGCCACATCGGGCGTGTCAATGTGACACACACGTTTTATCAGGCCCTCGGCGAAGACACTTTTAATCCCATAGCCGGCCGCCGCGTGACCGTGAACGCCCAGATGGCCGCGGTCGAGCTCTCCTACGATCGCGATTGGATCCGCTATCGCGTTTCTGCTTTTTACACTTCGGGTGACGCCAATCCGCGTGACGGCCGCGCTCGTGGCTTCGATTCCATTGAAGATCTCCCCAACTTTGCCGGCGGCCTGTTCAGTTTCTGGAATCGCGAAGGTATTCGGCTGACCGGCTCGGACGTGTTAATCAAATCGCCGGGCAGCCTGGTCCCGGCTGTGCGCGCCAGCCCCGAGGAAGGCCAGGCGAACTTCGTGAATCCTGGAATTTTTCTTGCCAATGCCGGGGCGGATTTTGATATCACCCCCAAGCTGAAAGGTTTTGTGAACGTAAACTTTTTGCGATTCGAACGCACCGAACCGCTGGAGTTCCTGCTTTTTCAATCGCCGATCCATCACACCATCGGCACCGATTTAGGTCTTGGCGTCGAATACCGTCCGCCACTTAGCGAAAATATTGTTCTCACTGGTGGTGCGGCCGCGCTGCAACCGGGCCAGGGTTTCAAGGACATTTATACGGCTAGGACGCTGTTTTCAATCTTTGGATCGGTGAAATTTATATTTTGAGAAAGTGTTTCACTTCCGGCGGCGGCGACTTGGCGACAATTTCTCGTCGCATGTCGCAATATGGCCGCGCCAATTTTCTTTTATTGCTCAGCGTGTCGATGGCCGCGGCTCTTTTGTGGATTGCAGTGCGTGCGCGGACGGCTTCCGCTTCGCCGCAGGATGCGTCGACCAATTCTTCTATGCCGCTCTCAGGCCTGCTCGGCCAATCTCAGGAAGAAGCGCAACGCAAATCCACCGGTTGCGTCTCCTGTCATACCGCTACAGACGAACCCACCATGCATCCCACAAAGACCGTGCAACTCGCCTGCACCGATTGTCACGGAGGTGACTCTTCCGCGAGTGCGACGGTGGGAGTTGCGAGCAATTCTGCTGAATACAACGCCGTAAAAGAAAAAGCTCATGTGCATCCAAAGAATGCCGTATTTAGAAAGCGTACTGTGCCTGAACGTGCGTTCACCGCGTGGCTAAACGAATCCTACGAATATATAAAATTTGCGAACCCCGGCGATCTACGGGTGGCGCCGGAAATCTGCGGATCGAATGGCTGCCACGCCAGCGAAACTCGCGCCGTTTCCACCAGCATGATGACGCACTCGGGCATGCTGTGGGGCGCAGCGCTATACAACAATGGCGGATACCCCTCTAAAAATACCCGCTTCGGCGAGAGTTACGACCGCGACGGCAAGCCCGAATCGATAAAAACTTCTCCCACGCCAACGCCCGAAGAAACTCGAGCGAAAGGTGTGCTTCCCGAGCTTGATCCTCTTTACCGCTGGGAAACTTCGCAGCCCGGCAATGTGCTGAGGGTGTTCGAACGAGGCGGCCGCAAGAAAAGCGAGGTTGGCAATCCCATCGCGAATGAAAATCCCGGCAAGCCCGAAGACAAACTGAGCGATCGCGGATTTGGCACCGAGCTGCGCACCGATCCGGTGTTTCTCGGCTTGCAAAAAACGCGCCTTCTCGATCCGGTCATGTCGCTCCCGGGAACCAACGATCACGCTGGCGATTACCGCTCCAGCGGCTGCTCGGCTTGCCACGTAATCTACGCCAATGATCGCGACCCGGCACATTCCGCTAGTTATGCAAAGTTTGGACATTCCGGGCAGAGCGCATCCGCAGATTCGACTATTTCCAAAAGCGAAACCGGTCATCCCATCCGGCACACTTTCACCCGCTCCATCCCTTCCAGCCAATGCATGATTTGCCACATTCATCCGGGAACGAACATGGTCACCACCTATTTCGGCTTGACATGGTGGGACAACGAAATCGACGGCGACAAAATGTATCCAACGCAACAACGCAATCCCAGCGAAGAGCAACGCTACCAAGCACTCGTACGCAATCCTGAAGGCGCTGCCGTGCGCGGCCTGTGGAACGACGATAAATTTTTGGACCAGCTCGGCAGCCCAGAATTTAATTCCAAGCTGAAGACCACCCAGTTTGCCGACTTTCACGGGCATGGCTGGGTCTTTCGCGCGGTATTCAACCACGATCGCAAAGGCAATTGGCTAGACAAGGATGGAAATATTGTCGCTTTTGACGATCCTCAGCGCTTTTCAAAAGCGGTGCACCTTGCCGATATTCATCTCGAAAAAGGAATGCAGTGCAACGATTGCCATTTTGCGCAAGACAATCACGGCAATGGCAAAATTTACGGCGAACCGCGTGCGGCCGTAGAAATCGACTGCATCGATTGTCACGGTACCATTCGACATAAAGCCACGCTCCTAACCTCGGGCCCCGCCGCACCTGAAAAATTTTCTATGGTCAACGGTGCCCAGCTTCCAGAGCGCGGCCGCCATCTCGATACGCTGCGCACCCCGTGGGGACAGCGTCGTTTCGAATGGCGTGGCGAGGCACTCCTTCAACGCTCCATGTCTGATGAGCACCAAGAATGGGAGATCGTGCAAACCACCGACAGCGTGACTCCCGGCAATGTGCACTTCAACGAAAAATCTATGCGCGCCAAGCTGATGACTAAAGATGGCGCAGTCGATTCGGACATGCCAAAAGACGACACGCATCTGGCCCATGGCAACAACAGCATGACCTGTTACGCATGTCACACATCCTGGACGCCGACCTGTTTTGGCTGCCACCTGCAAATGACCGCCAACGCCCGCCGGCCAATGCTGCACAACGAGGGATTGCTCACGCGCAATTACACCTCCTACAACTTTCAGGTACTCCGCGACGACATTTATATGTTGGGTGTCGATGGCACGGTGACCGGACATCGCATCGCGCCGGCACGATCCAGTTGCGCGGTGCTGGTAAGTTCGCAAAATGCCAATCGCGAGTGGCTGTACTACACCCAGCAAACCATCTCGGCGGAAGGATTTTCCGGCCAGGCTTACAGCACATTCGTTCCCCACACCGTGCGCGGCAAAGAAACCAAGCAATGTAGCGACTGCCACGTTTCGGCGGCCAACGACAACAATGCCTGGATGGCGCAGCTTCTGCTGCAAGGCACCAACTTCATGAATTTCATGGGCCGTTATATTTATGTCGCAACCGGAAAAGGCGGCATGGAAGCCATCGCCGTCGCCGAGCATGACGAACCGGAAGCGATCTACGGCAGCGATTTGCAACGCATCGCGTATCCCGAGAATTTTAAAAAATTTGTGGCGCGGCATCGCGAACTCTCAGCGGCCGCGGAACACGGCGGAAATATCCTGGATATCCAGGCGCGCGGGGAGTACGCCTACACCGCCAATGGACCCGGCGGGTTGCGCGTCTACGACATCGCCAATATCGATAACAAGGGATTTTCCGAACGGGTGGTGACTGCTCCGGTCTCGCCCATCGGCCAGCGTTTCTACGTGCCGACGAAAAACGCCGTGGCTGTTGCCTCCCCTTCCACGCTGGCGATCGATCCGCTGCGGCGGCGCCTGCCAGAAAACGAGGAACAACCAATTCATTTGTTGTATGGATTTCTTTACGTTGCCGATAAAGAAGAAGGTCTGGTCATTGTCGGCAATCCAGATCTGCATTCGAAGAGTCCCGGGGTCGGCACGCTTCTTGATGGCAACCCAGCAAATAATTTCCTCAAGCGCGCATCGGCCTTCAATCCTGGAGGCATTCTTACCGGAGCCCGACGCATCACGATTGCAGGCACCTATGCGTATATCGTCACAGAAAAGAATCTAGTTGTTGTGGACCTTAACAATCCACTGGCGCCGCAAGTCACAGCGACGGTCGGTGCTCCGATCCTTGACGGACCGACAGCAATCGCCATTCAGTTCCGTTATGCATTCGTCGTAGATCGCCAAGGGCTAAAAGTTTTGGATGTTACCGACCTTGCACAACCGAAGCCGGTTGCAAACGCGCTCGTACCGCTGACCGACGCGCGCAACATCTACGTGGCTCGCACCTATGCTTACATTTCGGCGGGCAAAGATGGAGTGGCAATCGTCGACGTGGAAAAACCAGAGGCCCCGAAGCTCGATCAAATGTTCAATGCCGGCGGCCAGCTCAATGACGTTAACGACGTGAAAATCGGAATGGTCGCCGCCAGCGCCTTCGCGTTCGTGGCTGACGGCAAAAATGGCCTGCGGGTCCTTGAAATTGTTTCGCCTTGGGATGATCCCGCGCATTTCTCTGGCTTCAGCCCACGCCCGATACCAAAGCTTATAGCGACGGCACGTACCCGCGGGCCTGCGCTGGCTATATCAAAAGGCATCGATCGTGACCGCGCGGTCGACGAATCCGGCAACCAGCTGGCGGTATTCGGCCGAAGGGGTGCCCGGCCCTTAAACGGTCCAGAAAGCCGCTTGCTGTATGTTCACGGCACAACGGGGACCCCCTATCAGGTGGAAGACCACGTAGAAAATAGCCTCAAGTCTCACGGTGAGACAAAGTCCGCCTCCCTGTGGATAACTCGATTCCTCGACTTTGTAATGCCCTAACTGGTATTCCTGCCGCAACTCCTGGATGTTTCGCTTTAGTTTTGCCCAACAGTATCTGAAAGGAACAGCTCATCTTGCGGCATGGAACTGTGCCAAAATGGCTCATCCCCCTTGCTTTGTATCATTTACCACTACGCCGCATCTAACCTAATGTTAACATTGCGTTCAATCTTTTTACGCATAGCACCTATCAGAATTATTCGTGACGCTGCCACTTGAAATAACGTTATCCTTGAAATGCAAGGCGGCTCGAGCCGATTGGGCTTAGCCGCCGGTTCCCCTGTAAGAAGGAGTACTAGGACATGCTTAAACAGTATCTTTTGGCGAGTGATTTCGACCAAACCCTTAGCTTCAACGACTCAGGTGTGGTCCTGAGCGAACTGATCGGTTTTCACGGTTTCCATGACAAGGTTTCCGGCCTATCGCACATGAACCTGGTGCAGCAAGGCGCCGAACTGAGCTACCTGATTTTGCACGACCCAGAGTTCCGCCACGTGCGCCGCTCGCACCTTGTCGAGACCGGCAAGCGAATTCGGCTGAAGCACAATGTGGAGATGTTTGCACGCGCGCTGGACACCCTGGCAGACGGTTACAATTTTCATTTCAACGTAATTTCAGCCGCGCCACAAGAGATTATCCAGTCCGCTCTCGAAGGCATCGTTCCCGCGGACCACATTTTCGGCACTCGTTTTCGCTACAACGAAGAGACCGGCGAAGTAGACTCCATCATTCGCGCCACGGCTGGTTGGGGCAAAATTACAGTTTTGGAAGAAATTCGCGCTTCACTCGGAATCAGCCACGACAACATCATCTATATGGGCGATGGCAGCTCCGATCTCCCGGTCATGATGCACGTGAACCAACACGACGGTTTGACCATCGCAGTGTCCGAAGCGAAATTCATAACGCGTATCGCGCAGCGAACGGTGCTGAGCGATAACACGATGAGCGTACTCGTTCCGGTGCTGGAGGAAGTGCTGCGCTGGGACTCCGTCAAGATTCGGCGCTTCTTCACCGCCAGTGGATTGATGCTTCGTGAGTGGGATAAAACCCGCACCGACATGTTGACAATTCAAGAGTCAAACCAGGATGCGACGGCTTCGGCCGTCACCGCACATTAAAGCTGGCACTGCAATTCCATAGCGGTTCCATAGCGCACCCCACTGGGTCATCGCAACGTAAAAATCTAAGTCTTTAGCCCGAACCAGGGTGTCCATCCGTCAAAAAATATGTTAACCATCTACGACACTATTTTGTCGTAGAATTTCCGCATTCAAATCTGGAGTCGGCGCATCCAATGCGTGCGCGAAGAATGGGGGCCGCAATTGTCTGCCACTGGAGCTGGAGTGACCGAGCCTAACCTCGACCTACTAAGTATCAATACCATCCGCACTTTATCGATGGACGCGGTGCAGGCCGCAAATTCCGGTCACCCGGGCACGCCGATGGCCCTGGCTCCGGTGGCTTACACACTGTGGCAAAAATTTCTGCGGTATGACCCCAACGATCCGATATGGCCGGATCGTGATCGTTTTGTGCTTTCGAATGGGCACGCATCAATGCTTTTGTATTCGCTGCTGCATCTTGCGCAGGTCAAAGCCGTCGATCCGGACGATAAAGTCTTGAACTCACCGGCTCTTACCATTGACGACCTCAAGAAATTCCGCCAGATCGACAGCAAAACTCCCGGCCACCCGGAATACCGTATGACCAGCGGAGTCGAAACTACCACCGGGCCGCTGGGACAAGGTGTGGCCAACAGCGTCGGCATGGCCATGGCGCGATGGTGGTTGGCTTCGTATTTCAACAAGCCGCGATTCGAATTATTTAATTACGACGTGTACGCCTTCTGCGGCGACGGCGACATGATGGAAGGAATTTCCGGTGAGGCGGCCTCGCTCGCCGGCCACCATGAACTGTCCAATCTTTGCTGGATCTACGACAACAATCACATCACCATCGAAGGCAACACCAGCCTGGCATTCAGCGAAGATGTCGGCACACGTTTCAAAGGTTATGGCTGGAACGTCGAGCATGTCACCGATGCCAATGACACTGCAGCAACGGCAAAGGCGCTCGATGTCTTCCGCAACACTACCGACAAACCAACGCTGATTATCGTCGACAGCCACATTGGTTGGGGCGCTCCGCACCGCCAGGACACCAAGGAAGCTCACGGCGAAGCGTTGGGCGAGGAGGAAGTCGCTCTTACCAAGAAATTCTATGGCTGGCCGTCGGACGCAAAATTCCTGGTACCCGATGGCGTTTATGACCAATTCAAAAAAGGCATCGGCAAGCGTGGCGGAGAAGTGCGCAACGCGTGGGTAAAACAATTCGACTCCTACAAGACTGAATTCCCGGCGCTCGCCGAAGATTTGAACAAGATGCTCCATCACGCTTTGCCGGATGGATGGGATAAGGGCATGCCGACGTTTCCCGCGGATGCCAAAGGGATAGCCACCCGCGATTCTTCCGGCAAAGTTCTCAATGTGATCGCTAAAAACGTACCGTGGCTTATGGGCGGGGCCGCCGATCTTTACCCCTCCACAAAAACGCGCTTGACCTTTGACGGCGTGGGCGAATTCGAAGCCGCGACCCGTAACGGCCGCAACATGCATTTTGGCATTCGCGAGCACGCCATGGCGGCTATCTCCAACGGGATGACGCTGTGCAAGATTCGTACCTTTGCCTCCACATTTTTTATTTTCACCGATTATTGCAAGCCGGCCATCCGCCTCAGCGCCATCATGGAATTGCCGGTAATCTACATCTTCACGCACGATTCCATCGGTGTAGGCGAAGACGGCCCCACACACCAGCCCATCGAACAATTAATTACACTGCGCGCAGTTCCGGGCCTCGTGTTGTTTCGCCCAGCGGACGCGAACGAAGTGATCGAAGCCTGGCGCGTGATTATGCAGTTGAAGAAAGAGCCTGCGGTTCTGGTGTTGACTCGACAGGCATTGCCCACCATCGACCGCAGCAAATACGCCTCGGCCTCTGGTGTTGCAAAAGGGGCGTACATCCTGGCCGAAGCGCAGGGTGGCAAGCCGGAAGCAATCCTCATGGGCACCGGTAGCGAAGTTTCCCTGTGCCTCTCCGCTTACGAGACGCTCACCAGTGAGGGGATAAAAGTGCGAGTCGTAAGCATGCCGTCGTGGGATATTTTTGAGCATCAATCGCGCGAATATCGCGATAGCGTGTTGCCGCCGGATGTCACAGCGCGAGTCTCGGTTGAACAAGCGTCCATTCTCGGCTGGGATCGCTACGTGGGCTCAAAGGGTAAAATCATCGGCATGCATACCTTTGGAGCCTCGGCGCCTTTAAAAGAATTGCAAAAGAAATTTGGTTTCCAACCCGATAAGGTCGTGTCAGCAGTGAAGGAAGTTGTGGGAAAGTGAGCGGCAATGAAAATTGTCATCGGTTCTGACCACGCGGGTTTCCAGCTAAAAGTCGCCATGGGGGACCTGCTGCGATCCTTGAATCTGGAAGTCCTGGATGTCGGAGCGTTCAATGAAAATCCATCCGACTATCCGGACTTTGCCGAAGCCGTAGGACGGGCCATCCTCGATCGCAAAGCCGAGCGTGGCGTGCTCATCTGCGGGAGCGGTGTTGGCGCCAGCGTAGCGGCCAATAAATTGGTGGGGATTCGTGCGGCTGTATGTCATGACAGTTACTCTGCCCATCAGGGCGTGGAACACGATGACATGAACGTGTTGGTTCTCGGCTCGCGCATCATCGGCGTGAAACTGGCGGAAGACCTGGTGAAGGCTTATCTCGCCGCGAAATTTACCAATGAAGATCGCCACGTTCGACGATTAGCGAAAGTAAAAGCTTTGGAATCGAGGTTTGCTGTGAGCAGCTCGGCCAGGTAAACCACCCGAAAAGCGCCCCGAAAGCGCATCATGCGCCGCAGGCGTACAATAAGAATTGAAGTCAGAAGGAGAATTGCAAATGACCACCTCAGTAAAAACCAGCGATACAGAAGTTAAAAAGAGTGGGAAAAATCCCTTGAAGGGGCTTCTCGATTATGGCCAGTCGCCCTGGATGGACTACATCCGCAGAGATTTGCTCACCGATGGCGAGCTGAAAAGGCTGATACACGACGACGGGCTCATGGGCATGACCTCTAACCCCTCAATATTCGCGAAAGCCATTACCAGCAGCAAATTTTATTCCGATATTTTAGATTCGCCCGATGCCAAGAAGCTGAACGCCACACAAGTTTACGAAAAAATCGCTGTGCGCGACGTCCAGGATGCCGCCGATATTTTCCGCCCGGTCTACGACGAAAGCCGCCATCGCGACGGCTACGTCAGCCTGGAAGTATCCCCGACGCTGGCTCTCGAAATGCAAAAAACCCTCGATGAAGCGCGTCGTTTGTGGAAGATGGTCAATCGCCCCAATGTCATGATCAAAGTCCCGGGCACCAAAGAATGCATCCCGGCGATCCGCCAACTGCTTGAAGAAGGCATCAACATCAACATCACGCTGCTATTCGCACAATCGGCTTACGAGCAGGTAGCCGAAGTGTTCATCGCCGCTCTGGAAGCCCGCGCCGCCAAGAATCAGAACCTCGCGCACATCGCCAGCGTCGCGAGTTTCTTCGTCAGCCGTATCGATACTTTGGCGGACAGCCTGATCGACGAAAAATTAAAATCCGCTTCAGATCCCAATCAAAAAGCGTTGCTGAACGGTCTAAAAGGAAAAGTGGCTATCGCCAACGCCAAAGTCACTTACAAAAAATATCAGGAGCTTTTCAGCGGACCGCGATGGAACGCCTTGAAGGCCAAGAACGCGCAGACGCAACGGCTGCTGTGGGCTAGCACCAGCACAAAGAACAAAGCCTACCGCGATGTCATCTATGTGGAGGAACTGATTGGCGCCGACACCGTGGACACCATTCCTCCGGCGACCTTCGATGCCTTTCGCGACCACGGCAAACTGCGCCCCAGCCTGACGGAAAATGTTAACGAGGCAATCAAAACCATGTCCGACCTCGAAAAGGCCGGCATCTCCATGAAGGAAATTACCGACAAGCTGCTCGTCGACGGAATAAAACTTTTTGCCGACGCATTTACCGAACTTCTGGAGGCCACCGGCAAGACCGCTGGCGTGCGCGCGTGAGTCTAAATCGGCAGACCTACAAGCTGCCGGGTTCTCTTTCCGGGCCTTTTGCCGCCGCGCGAGACGATTGGAAAAAGAACGAAAAGGTCCGCCGCCTTTGGCAGTGCGACGCTTCGCTCTGGACCGGCACTGATGAAAACAAGTGGCTCGCCTGGCTGGGAATCACTGCGGAGCAACTCGCGCACCTTCCTGTTTTTCAGGAAATTGCCGCGGACGTAAGACAGGCCGGATTCAAACACGCGCTCCTTCTGGGAATGGGCGGCTCCAGCCTGTGCCCGGAAGTACTACGCATGACGTTTGGAAAAATCGTCGGCTATCCTGAACTACACGTCCTGGATTCCACCGATCCGGCGCAAATCAAAGCCATCGAAAGCAAAGTCGATCTCTCCAGCACCATATGCATTGTCTCCAGCAAATCCGGCAGCACCCTCGAACCCAACATTTACAAACAATATTTCTTCGAACGCGTGAAAGAAAAAGTTGGCGACGCCGAAGTCGGCCAACGCTTCATCGCAATTACCGATCCCGGCTCGAAACTGCAGGAAGTGGCGGAGCGCGATAAATTTCGAAAAATCTTTTTCGGCGTTCCGGGAATCGGAGGCCGGTATTCGGCACTCTCTAATTTCGGAATGGTTCCCGCAGCCGTTATGGGTATCGACGTCGCAAAATTCTTAAACAATACCGCGGAAATGGTGAAGGCTTGCGGCGCAGCTGTCCCGGCCGATAGCAATCCGGGCGCGCTGCTTGGGATAATTCTCGGCGTGGCGGCTAATCACGGCCGCGACAAGGTGACCATCGTTGCCTCGCCCGGGATTTCCGATCTCGGAGCCTGGCTGGAACAGCTCCTCGCTGAATCCACCGGCAAAGTCGGCAAGGGCATCATTCCCGTGGACCGTGAACCGCTGGCTCATCCCGACACCTACGGCAACGATCGCGTGTTCGCCTATCTGCGATTGGAAACGGCGCCGGATAAATCGCAGGATGCTGCCATTGAGGTCCTCGAAGCTGCCGGACATCCAGTGGTGCGCATCACCGTCGATAATATTTACAACCTTGGCCAGGAATTTTTTCGCTGGGAAATTGCCACGGCCGTCGCAGGTGCCATCATCTGCATCAACGCGTTCAATCAGCCGGATGTGGAAGCCAGCAAGATCGAAACGAAGAAATTAACCAGCCAATACGAAAAATCCGGCCAGTTGCCGGAAGAAAGTCCGTTCTTTGCTGGCGATGACGTCAAGCTGTACGCCGACGATAAAAATGTCGAAGTCCTCAAAGGAAAGCCGCGGCTCGCGGAAGTCCTGAAAGCGCATCTCGGCCGCCTGCGCGCCGGCGATTACTTCGCGGTGCTCGGCTACATCACCATGAATGACGCCAACGAGAAAGCGATGCAGAGCATTCGCCTTGCCGTTCGCGACCGAAAAAAAGTCGCCACGGTGCTCGGTTTTGGCCCGCGCTTCCTGCACTCCACTGGACAGGCTTATAAAGGCGGCCCCAACAGCGGCGTTTTTCTGCAGATTACCTGCGACGACGCCGTCGATCTTCCCGTGCCGGAGCAGAAATATTCTTTTGGCGTGGTAAAAGCCGCGCAAGCGCGTGGGGATTTTGCGGTGTTGTCCGAGCGCGGGCGCCGCGCTTTACGAGTGCATCTTGGCAAGGACGTCGCCGCCGGCCTGGCCACGTTAACGAAAGCGGTGAAGCAGGCCATCGCCTAGGTTAATAATTTTGCAAAACTTCAGGTAAATATTGCGGAGGTCGAGAAGATGCAGCTTGGCATGATCGGGCTCGGAAGAATGGGCGGCAATATGGTACGCCGCCTGGTGAAAAACGGCCACCAATGTGTCGTGTATGACCGGACTCCCGACACGGTAAAGAAATTCGCCAGCGACGGCGCGACTGGCAGCAACTCCCTCGATGACTTTATAAAAAAGTTGCAGAAACCGCGCGCCATCTGGCTCATGGTCCCCGCCGGAGTGGTCGATGCCACGCTCCAGGATCTCGTTCCAAAGCTCGAAAGCGGCGACATCCTCATCGACGGCGGAAACTCCTACTACATCGACGACATTCGCCGAGCCAAAGAGCTATCCGCAAAAGGCCTGCACTACGTTGACGTCGGCACCAGTGGCGGGGTCTGGGGCCTCGAGCGCGGCTATTGCCAGATGATTGGCGGTGAAAACGACGTCGTGAAGCATCTCGATTCTATTTTCAAAACGCTCGCCCCTGGCCGCGGAAATATCGATCGCACTCCCGGCCGCGAAAAAGCCACCGGTACCGCCGAGGAAGGCTATCTCCATTGCGGCCCATCGGGCGCCGGCCATTTCGTGAAAATGGTTCATAACGGAATCGAATATGGCTTGATGGCTGCTTACGCCGAGGGCCTAAATATTTTGAAGCATGCCAACGTCGGCAAAGCACATCGCGAAACGGACGCTGAGACCGCTCCGTTGCGCGATCCAAGCCATTATCAATATGACTTTAATCTCGCCGACGTAACGGAACTTTGGCGCCGGGGAAGCGTGGTTGCCTCTTGGCTGCTTGATCTGACCGCGATTTCACTTTTGGAGAAGCCCAACCTGGATGGTTTTTCAGGCCGCGTCTCCGATTCTGGCGAAGGCCGCTGGACCATCATGGCTGCGATCGAGTCCACCACTCCAGCCCCGGTGCTCAGCGCCGCTCTGTACCAGCGCTTCTCTTCGCAAGGCGAAGATGAATTTGCCGGAAAGATTTTGTCCGCCATGCGCTATCAGTTCGGCGGACACGTTGAGAAAAAATCGGCGAAGTAGCATTTTGCAGTCTTAGCAGCAATCGCAAACCAAAGGCAGGGCCCTCGTTCATGAGCTTGAATCATCTGGATCCCAACCCCGTAGGGGCGCCTTGCGTCATGGTCATCTTTGGCGCGAGCGGCGACTTGACCAAGCGAAAACTAATTCCCGCGCTCTGCAATTTGGCAAGCGACGGGCTGCTCTCCAAGCAATTCGCCATCGTCGGGTTTGCCGCCAACGACTACACCACCGAAACATTTCGCAAAATGTTGACGGACGAGATTCCCAAGTATTCGAGTTCGCCCATCGATCAGAAACTCTGGAACTGGTTTACCGAACGCATTTATTACGTAAAGGGAGACTTTAATGATCCCCACGCGTACCAGTTGCTGAAGGAACAAATCGAAGAAGCGGATAAACGGCACAATACTCTCGGCAATAAATTTTTCTATCTCGCCGTAGCCCCCAGATTTTTCTCGCCCATTGTCAAACGCCTTGGCGAAGTCGGACTCACCAAGGAAGAAGAAGGCCATTGGGCTCGCGTGATCGTCGAAAAGCCCTTCGGCCACGACCTTGAATCCGCAAAGCAGCTCAACCAGGATTTAAAACAAGTTCTCACTGAAAACCAGATTTACCGTATTGACCACTACCTCGGAAAAGAGACGGTCCAGAATTTGATGGTCTTCCGCTTCTCCAACAACATCATTGAACCCCTCTGGAATCGCAATTATGTCGATCACGTGCAAATCACAGCTGCAGAAACCGTTGGCGTGGAACATCGCGGCGGCTTCTATGAAACTGCCGGCGCACTTCGCGACATGGTTCCCAATCATCTATTCCAATTACTGACCATGACGGCCATGGAGCCGCCTATTTCCTTCGATGCCGATGAAGTCCGTAACAAACAAGCCGAAGTGCTTCACGCCATACAGCCCTTCGGTCCGGAGGAAGTTCTTACCTGCATGGTTCGCGGTCAATACGGTGAAGGCACAGTTGACAATCAGCGCGTCGTCGGCTATCGCAGCGAGCCGGACGTGGCCCGCGATTCCAACACGGAAACATTCGTGGCCCTGAAACTTCAAATCGACAACTGGCGCTGGGCCGGCGTTCCATTTTATTTGCGCACCGGCAAGCGGCTGGCGCAACGGGAAACCGAAGTCGTGATTCAATTCCGGCGCACGCCGTTCGTTCTGTTTCGCAATACCAGCGTACGAAATCTTGAGACCAATCGCCTGGTCGTGCACATCCAACCTGATGAGGGCATCTCCCTCAGCTTCGGCGCCAAGGTTCCCGGTTCCATCATGAAACTTGGGCTGGTAAACATGGATTTCGATTACGCCACTTATTTCGGCACGGAGCACAGCACTGGCTACGAGCGGCTTTTGCGCGATTGCATGGTTGGCGATCCCACCCTGTTCCAACGCGCTGACATGGTGGAAGCCGGCTGGAGCGTCATTCAACCCATTCTCGATGTGTGGCACGCCTTGCCGCCGCGCGATTTTCCCAATTACGCAGCGGGTTCGTGGGGACCTCACGAAGCCACGGAGTTGCTGGAACGCGATGGCCGCGAGTGGCACAACGCCGGCAACGAAGGCCTGGGCCGCCGCAACCGCGCGGCTGATGGCGCTAAGACCGCTGACCGTGTAGGTATCGCTTGATGCCAGCCGCCGCGCAACAACGTGAAGTTCATATTTTAAAGGACAACCCTGCCATCGCCAGGCGCGCAGCCGAAGAGTTTGTGAAGATGGCGCAGGCGGCTGTTAAGGATCATGGATCTTTCTCGGTAGCGTTGTCTGGCGGCTCAACGCCAAAGTTGCTCTACGCTCTTTTGGCTACCGATCCCGATCTGCGGGCTAAAGTTCCCTGGGATAAAATGCAGTTGTTCTTCGGCGATGAACGCCACGTTGGACCCGACGATCCGCAAAGTAATTTTAAAATGGCTTCGGAAACCATGTTCACCAAGGCCCCTCTAAAACCAGAGCAGATTCATCGCATGAAGGGCGAATATCCTGACGCGGAAAAAGCCGCCAAAGAGTACGAACAAGACTTGCGCACGCATTTCCATTTGAAAGATAAGCAACTGCCCCGCTTCGACCTCGTTTTAGCGGGCATGGGCGACGAAGGCCACACGCTTTCGCTCTTTCCTGGAACTAAAGCTCTACATCCAGGGGATCGCGCCGTGGTTCACAACTGGGTTGGCAAACTCAATACCGACCGCATCACCATAACTGCACCCGCGGCGAACAACGCCAGCAATATTCTTTTCATGGTCGCAGGAAAAGAAAAAGCTCCAGCGCTCAAATCTGTACTGGAAGGCGCATATGAGCCCGAGCAATTGCCGGCGCAATTGCTGCAGCCCACGAACGGAAAATTACTGTGGTTCGTCGACGATGCCGCAGGAAGTATGCTTTCTAGCGCTATTCGAAAATAAGAGGAGAACTATATGGCCACCAGCACAACCACCGGGAAAATCGAAACCTATTTGGGAGCCAAGGCGGAATTTCTTTTGGGCTTCAATTCCCCGAAAATTTCAAAAGATCGTTTGCATTTGCCCGGCCCCGATTTTGTCGATCGCATCTGGGCGATTTCGGATCGCAATATTCGCGTCC
>JAUTXJ010000350.1 GCA_030838075.1 Acidobacteriaceae bacterium | reverse complement strand
CGCCTTCGCAACTGAGGAGGCGTCCATGCGTGCCATGGTTATGGAGAGTATCAATACACGTAAGGACCGAGGGCTCATCGTTTCTGAGGCTCGTAGACGCGCACTCCTCACCCTTTATTTCCGCCGTGATCCAAACGGCGTATGACGAACAGAAAAACAACAGTCTTGCCTAAACGAGAAAGGCGCTCAGAAATGGGAATGCTTTTTCTGCAGAATGTGCCCATCCTCAAGGGTCGGATAGTTCGTATGATTCGTGGATGCTAAAATTAATGACAGTCCACAACGGAGGCTGCCATGACAGCGTTCGATCGCGTACTGTTGATATTCGGTATTCTTCTTTTGCTCTCCTTTCGTGCTGACGCTCACGATCCGTCGATGGCGCACCATGAATGGTTCAACGCGCAGGAAATGAACCCGGCCGCACGGCAGCGGCTCGGTGTTCCGTGGAAGTCATGCTGCGACAACGGCGACGTATTCAAAACCCGCTTCAGGGTTGGGGATGATCGCTCAGACCTGTGGCAATACCTGAAAGATGGCGAGTGGAAAACCATTCCACCCGACATCATAAAAGAAGGTGACACACCCGATCATACCCCCGTGCTGTTCATTAACAAATACACGGGAATGGAGCTTTGCTTCTTTGTCCCGCAAGGAGGTATCTGATGAACGGCCTAGACCCGATCCCGCACCTGGAAGTTGCGAAGGCGCCACCAGACTCGAAGGTCGGATGTCCAGTTTGCAAAACACACTTCGCGGCAAAAGATGGGTATATCTTTTTGACTCACTGGCACGCCGAAAACGAACACGGCGAGCGGAAACGAAAAGCTGGCTATCTCTGCTTCGATAAACTCACGTGCATACTCTGCTTCGTGAACGACGAAGAATCCGGGCATTGTTGAAACTTGCCGCCTCAGTGATGAGGCGGCTTTTTTTGCATTACCAACCGCGGCCTCCGCCGAAGCCGAAGCTTACGCTCGGCCCGCCATAACCATAACCGCGGTCATAACCGCCATAGTACGGTCGCGGAGCGTAGCCGTAGCTGTCGCCGTAGTAGGGCCGCGGAGCGTAGCCGTAGCTTCTATAATGCGGACGGTAGTGACGATAGCCATAGTGGCGATAGTGACGCCGACGTGAGCTGATGTCGGTGGATTGAGTTACGTCGGTTGCGGCTTTCGCCTTCACCGTAGTGTCTGTTGCGTTCGCGGCGGAGCCACCAAGCAGCGCGGCTGCGCCGACGGCAAATACGATAGCTAACTTTTTCATTCGAGCACTCCCTTTAACGTGTGGAGGCTAATGACCACGGACGTTTTGGGTTCCAGCGTGCGACATTTAATCCGCTAGGTGTCTGAACAACCGTTCATATTGATTAACGCTTAAACCGACGAAAAGGGGCGGCCCGAAGGCCGCCCCCAAGTTGTCAGGCCGCGCACACGAGCTGTGCGGCTTCCTTGATTCCGAGATGCTTTTTCTCGCGTAAGCATTCGTAGCCCAGCGCGTCGAAGTCATCGGCAACCCGGGATGATCGGCTCGGCGCTGCCCACCGTCGCCGTGGTGCCGTCGCTCTTTGTGGTGTTGCAGCAGATCGAGGCGAGGCTGACTTCGCCCAAGGCCCGATCCGCCGCGTAGCGGCGACAAGCAGCGCGAGCACGAACTCGGACGTACCGGCTGCGCCGCCGCCCCTTACGGTTGCATTAACGAAGTTCGTTTAAATTCTATCGTGGGGAAGTGGGCTCGAACGTGCTTCGGGCCGAAGTGGGGTTTGGGGCCGTGGATATTCTGGTCATATTGGGTGGCCTGCTGTTGGCGTTCGTCGCCGCCGGCTGGTCCAGCGCAAAATCATATTTTGAAAAGGGCCGTCTCCAGGGCATGGCGGAAGCCTCGCGCGAGATCTCCAGAGGTATCAGCTCGCACTACGAACTCGAGGGTCAGGCTGTTCCCGAGACCGTGGCAAAAGCCCTCAAGGCATTCAACGCCGTCTCCAGGAAACGCTGGAAGAAGCGCAAGGGCTCGACCGATCCGTATCACGCGCAGCTTTGGACGGTTGGCGACGCCATTGGCGAAGCATGCTGGCTGAAGGGGCATGCCGCCGGCATCAGAAGGAAGGCGCCCGCGGAGGGCAAGATCCGCGTCGATCTCTCGCTCACCGAACTGTTGCAGCTCAGCTGGCTGGCCCAGCTCGGCTTTCAACACATGATGCCCAATTATCGTGGCTTCGAAATTCACCGCTTCAGCGGTGAGGAAGATGCGCGGGAAGGTGCTGCGGCCGTCGGCAAGATCGAGAGCGTTATTCCGGCGAAGGAACGGCCGTTCGCCGATCTTTCGGCCCAGTTCAAGAAGCGGCAGAAGCTGATCGGCGACTGGTGGCAGGCCGTGCCGGATCGGCTGACCGCTTGAAGGAAGCGAAGCGTTCGCGGAAAAGCCTCTCATTGCAAATTCGCACGGCTATCGGCGTGATTGGGAGGCAAAACCGCCGCCTCAGGTTGAACTTTCGCGGGGCCATTTCCATTCTATGGCTGTATCCATAGGAGGCTCCAATGCGCGGGATCGCCCTTATCGCGGCAGTCGCGGTTACCATGCTACCATTGGCAGGCTTTGCCCAACAATTACCGGGAACGGTTCCCCCGGCTTCGACCGTCGGGGTCGCGCCGTCCGCCCCAGCTCCGGGCCCCGATGTTGTTCCGCAGCCAGGCGGCCCGTTGAATCCAGGGACGCAAACCGGCCGGGACGTGGTTGCCAGCGACGGCGTTTCCACCAAAACCGTCAAGGCCGTTCCCTGCAGCACCGTCGCCCGGGAAACCGACGGCTCCACCACCTGCATCGGGATTCCGGATGCACCGGAGCGGAAGCGCTAAATCGTTTCAGATGTCAGACGACATCTTCTGTTAGTTTCTGTTAGTGCCAATGGGGCGATCCCGCCCCCTTCGCCCGATCACTTCAGCGGCGCGCGAAAATCGATCGCACGCAGGATCACGCCCGGTGGATTGCCCTCCAGTTCGACATCGCTGAATTTCCGCGCCGCGCGCGCCTCGATGCGGTCGCGCAATCGCAGGAATTGCTGCTCGCGCTGCGCCGCCGGCGTTCGCGACGAACCCTCAAGCTGGTCCATCGCGTCGGTCGAGATGGCGCAGGCGACGTTGACCTCGTCATTCTTCATCGTGAACAGCACGACCATCCGGTTGAAGTCGTATTCCTGAAAGCTGCCCTGGGTGAGCGCCATATCGTTAAGTCTCCTCGCTGTCAGAATTTCTTTTTGGCTGGTGCCGGATTGAGCTCGGCGATTTTCGAAAGGCAATCTTCCTGCGTGGTGTGAGGTCCGGTGACGAAGGTGCCGCTCACCTTGGTGCTGTACCAGCCGGAGACGACACCGAGACGGAGCGACTCTTCGGTTTTGACATGGCGCGCGGAAAGGATTTGCATGGAGATTCCCTAAACTGTGAGGCGTTGGCATGATTGCCGGGCGCGGGGAGTGGTTTGGATTGGCGTATGATGATGGTTCATCGCGATGCGACCGCGTCGGCCTGCTGCGCATCGGCCAGATCGACCGAACTGATGGAAAGCATCTCGATCGATGAATGGTGCGGCGGTGCGCC
>JAUTXJ010000347.1 GCA_030838075.1 Acidobacteriaceae bacterium | reverse complement strand
GTCAACGAAATTTACCCCGAGTCCATCCCGTACACTTCTGTGCCGCCCACCATGCTGCAAAAGCTTCCTAAATTACCCGACGAGGTTGCGTACCGGGCGGTAAGCAGTGATCTCGTGCTCCTGGACGTAAAAGCAAATCTTGTTGTCGATTATCTGCCCGGTGTTATTCCGGTGGAGGCACTGAACGGGCAATGATGCTGCGGCGGCGATTTTTCCTTGTTGGAATTTTCCTTCTACTAGCTACCGGCCAGCGCGCCGACGAATTTAAATTCCCTCTTAAGTCTAATTCGGTGCGCTTCGCGGTCATCGGAGACATGGGCACCGGCGATAAGGCTGAATATGAAACCTCCGGGCAGATGAACGAGCAAAGGAAAAACTTTCCTTTCGAGTTTGCGCTCGCGCTCGGCGACAACCTCTACGGCGGCCACTCCCCGAAGGACTTTGAGAAAAAATTCGCCAACCCGTATAAGCCTCTATTAGACGCCGGTGTTAAATTTTATGCCGCTCTCGGCAATCACGACGATGCCAGCGAGCGTTTCTATAAGCCCTTCAACATGAACGGGGCAAATTACTATTCTTTCAAAAAAGGAAACGTCCACTTTTTCGCTTTAGATAGCAACTACATGGATCCCAAGCAGCTGGACTGGTTGCAGAAACAATTGCAAAGCGCAGATAGCAATGAATGGAAGATCTGTTTCTTCCATCACCCGCTGTATTCATCCGCTCGCAAGCATGGCCCCGCCACCGACTTGAGGCTTTTATTGGAGCCGATATTTGTGAAATACGGCGTTAACGTGGTGTTCGCCGGCCATGAGCATATATACGAGCGCGTTCTTCCGCAAAAGGGCATTTACTACTTTGTAGAAGGCTCCTCAGGCCAATTACGCGCCGGTGGATTAGACCGTTCTAGTATCACCGCGGCCGGTTTCGACACCGATCGTGCTTTCATGATGGTTGAAATAGCCGACGACCAAATGTATTTTGAGACCGTATCAAGGACAGGGACGGTCGTCGACTCTGGCGTCATTCAACGCCAGCAAGCGGCTAGCGTCGCCAAACCCTAGGTTTCCGCGCCGTTTAACGCAAAGCATTCTCGGTCTTGCGCTGGCGTTTCATCGCGTACATGGCTGCATCCGCCGCCGAAACCAAAGATTCCACGTTCTCTCCGTCCAGAGGATATACTCCGATCCCTACGCTGACGGAAATTCGCGGCCCATTGTTATCTTCCGCGATGCTGGCACTGATCCGGCGCGCTACAGAGTGCGCAGCTTCCCTCCCGGTTTCTGGAAGCAGGAGTGCGAATTCATCTCCTCCGAACCTTGCGGCGGTATCTATATCTCGGCAAAACAACGTTAAAGCGTCGGCTGTTCGGCAGAGCGCCTGGCTCCCGGTCATGTGCCCGAAGCTGTCGTTAAGCTGCTTAAGGCTGTCCATATCAAATAACAGAAGAGAAAATTCCCTGCCGGTGCGGTTCGAACGTCTGATTTCCATGTCCAGGGAATCGATTAAATGCCGGTAATTGGCCAGTCCAGTCAGTGGGTCGCTGGCGGCCAAGCGTCGCAAGTGATCCTCCAACTCGCGCTGCTTGGTCACATCCTCTACGATGACCTCAAACGCGTACATCTGCCCATGTTCGCTTAGCACTTCCTGCGCGCTCAGTCTAACCTTAATAGTCGATCCATCTTTGCGAGTCCACTCCGCCTCCACGGGATCCACCGCCCCATCCTGTGATTTTCCGAGAAGCTGCGCACGCTTTATCGGATCGGCGAAAATATTGCCGGCGATATTAATCTCCAATAGCTCTTCTTTGGAGGAGTATCTCAACATCTTCATCAGCGCTTGATTCACGTCGAGAAACGCACCTTCAAGGTCACAGCGGCAAATGCCGTAGCTTAGGTTTCCAGCCAAGGCGCGATACTGGGCCCGCAATCGCCGTAACTCCCGCTCCGCACGGTCCCGCTCATGACGCAGTGATCGCTCGTTCAGGGCTCTGCGAACAGCTACTGGCAGATGCCCGATGGCGTCGGTATGCACGCAGTCAAATGCCCCTCTGAGCATAAGATTTGCTGAGTCCTCTTTCGATATATTGTCCACCAGCAGGATGAGCGGCAGGTCTTTTGGGAGTTCAGTGGCTAAGGCACAGACATCGCCTCCGTTTGCCCCCGAACCATACTGGCAAACTGCAATATCGAATGATTGTCGCCGGGGATGATTAACTAGCTGGTTTGCATCTGTGACGACATGAGCATCTACCGCAAATCCGACGCGTTTCAATTCCTGCACGCTTCGCTCGACCAGCGACTGGTCGCCATGAGCAAAAATAATTCGTACCGTCGGCCGTCTGGCCTCGTCAATATTCAGAGGCCTGGATGCGACCTGTGTGGCGTTTTCTAGTTTGGATTGCGAAGGCAACGTTTTAACCCCAAACCCTCTTAGAAGCAACCGCTTAGAAGCGCCCTTCCGTTCCAGAGGACCACATCGGATAGGCCGGAACAATCGGGCTTTCTCCCCATAGTTAACAACCGGGTACGGGCGTGGTAAACCTAGCTTGCTAGTACTCCCTAACTGCAGCGACGCAGTCCGCCCCAATAACCCCCTCGGTCACGATAACTGTCTCATTGCGTGTATTCGAGATCGATAGTAATTCGGTACTACAGGAATTCCCTACTTCCCACGCGCTGCCAATTGTGGGACAGTATGGTCCCGGTTGACTCGCCCGAGACGTCCCCCTGGCCCAACGGTTAATCGATTGTGGGTGATCCACTCGTGTATAAGAGTTTTTTTGGGCTTAAGAAAAACCCGTTCAACGTAAACCCTGACCCCTCTTATCTTTACCTGACGCCTCAAACCAGGCGCACCCTTGATGAATTGACCTATGGCGTTGAGAGCCGCAAGGGCTTGATGCTGTTGACCGGCGAAGCTGGCACCGGGAAAACTACCCTCGTCAATCACCTGCTCCTCTGGCTGGAGCATAAACGCGCCCGCACCGCATTTATCTTTAACTCTCATCTGGACTCCGAGCAGCTGTTTGACTTCATTTTTTCCGAATTTGAAATTCCGGTTACTCCTCAAGCGAAAGCCAACCCCTTATTGGCCTTTAACGATTGGTTGTTGGCGCGCTACAGGGCGAATGATTTGGTCGTTCTGATCGTTGACGAAGGGCAGGGATTGCCTATCCATGTACTCGAAGAGATTCGCCTTTTATCGAACATGGAGCTTCCCAACGAAAAGCTGCTGCAAATTATCCTGGTCGGCCAGCCTGAACTGGACGCGAAATTAAGGCGTCCGGATCTGCGACAGCTTCAGCAGCGCATTGGCCTGCGCTGCAAGACGGCGCCCCTGACATTGGAAGAGGTCGCGGGTTATGTCGAAAGCCGCTTACATACCGCGGGCTCGGGCAATAATCTGGTCTTTGAACCTGACGCCGTCGAGGCTGTGCACAGCTATTCTGGCGGCATCCCGAGAGTCATAAATTTGCTGTGTGAAAATGCGCTAATCAACGCCTATGTAGAGCACACCAAGGTGATTTCTGCGCCTTTGGTTGCGGAAGCGGCCCGCGATTTGCAATTCGACACGTTCCGCCCGGTCCCGCCGCCACGATTGCGCACTATAGGTCCGCCGGCCGATGTGGGAGCCGACTTGCATGCCATTCTGGCCAAGATTAAAGCGGACGCCGACGCGTGGCAGGAAAAACCTAGGGCCACGCCCTATCTAGTGAGCGCGCAAAAGGCCGCTATCAATCATCAGGGCGATGCATTCAGCGCCAGGGACTCGGAAACGAGCGGCACGAGGGTCAATTCCCTTAATATCTCGCCAACTTCCAGACCACCACGCCCCGAATACGCACCTACACGTGTGCGCGCCTGGAAGCGTGATCCCGCGGGACATTTCTTTTCCGCGAATCTAGCCTCAGCTCGAGCATGGCGCGCCATCAACAGTCTCCGCTCCTCTCTCGAGCCAGCCATTGGCTCCATTCGGAAATGCGATTGGGAGGGAAAATTACGGCTATACGCGCAGCTTGTCCGGGTTCATGGGTACGAACCGACGCTTCGCTCAATCAGAAATCTGAAGTTGGAATCCAGAATAAGGCGCGGCGCAAAGCGTGTTCAGGTCCACGGAATTGAACCAACCCTTCGCTCGTTTAGTAACTTGAACCTGGACAGCAGGCTAAAGAATTGCGCGAAAACTGTCCGCAGCGTTGCTGAATCGCGCGTGACCCACTTTTCAAAAACGATGGAAGCCGGAATAGCTCCGCTGGTCGATACACTAAGGCGTTGGTTTTTGCGGAATTTTAACGAACAAGCTTACGCAAAGACTTTAATCGCCAGTTTTTTAGCTTGTTCCGTTCTGATTGGCATTTGTCTCCGGACGAATCTGGCCCACGCGTCGTTGCATCCCGGCCGGGTAATAGTCGGCTGTGTAGGGATTCTGCTGTCCAGTCTGTACCTTGCCGCAGGAGTTCCAATATTGCTGAGGGCACGTCACAAGCTTCGGGCCGACACTTCTAAACTAATGGCGAAGGCCTTGCAGTGGCTGCGCGCTCCTATATCCCCTATGCCGACCCGCGAGCTTAGCTCCGTCGCGGGAAAGATTCACACTCATAGAGGGAGTTGATATTCGTACCGATAAGGTTTCAGCACCTCTGCCTTATCATTGCGCTTCACTGCGGAGCGATCCGGCCAAATCAAGTTGAACGTCAACGACCGGCTTAACCTTTAACAAAAAATTACTGGGGTTTTTTAAGCCCCACTCTGTATAAGGCACCTTAAAAGCTGCCGTACCTTTCCACTCATCTGCTTTCATCGTCGCTTCGGCGGGCACATTCATCTCATGATCAGCTCCGTGCAAAGAAAATATTCCATGGAGCTTTAAAGTTGAATTTCCTGGGACAGCTATAGTTCCGTCCGCGCGGTCCAGTCGGAACACGATCTCGGAATATCGTGGGCTTTCCAGAATTTCCTTGTGCATTCGTCGGTCTCGACTATCGTTACCGCTCTCACCCGACGCGGCATCCACCACAATCTCGCCGCTGGCCTTTCCGGTTGCGGGATCGACAGAGATAGTTCCGCGCTTCACGTGAAACGTTCCGTGCACGGTATGTAAACTCGATTCCACACTCCAATGCACGGTACTTTTTGCGGGGTCAACAGACAAAACAATTTGTCTTGCTGCGCGGGGCGCGTGTGAACTTTGCTGTGAGGTAGCGGCTTGGCGGCCCGGCATCGTCAGGCCGAGAAGCATAACCACGGCGATACAATTCCTCAGTCCATACATCATGTTTGGATATCCTCGACTCACGCCGCCAGAAATCGCCAACCCAGTAACGCGCTCGTTGCCGCAAAGTGTACGGGCGAAGTTTCGCCCACGTGAATGGATATCAATCGCGCGAAAACTTCGGGGTTATTTCTAAAAACAGTTAGAGTTCTTCGACGCAGCCGCGTGCGTCCATCAAGCATCAGCAGTAGCCGCGCCATAAACGTTGGGCGCCGGGCGAGTTGCCGGTGCGCTTTTTGATATAGGTCCAGGCAGTTTTTCTCCATCGCCTCGGCCAGCGCCACCGCTTGATGAAAGCTCAGGCTCAATCCTTCGCCGGTAATGGCGTCGACGCTGCCTGAGGCATCCCCAATGAGCGCAACATTGCCACGACAGACGTGCTTCAGACGATGCATTGTCGTGATCGTGCCGCGGGCCGGCCTCGAAAGCCTCTCGCCGCTCAATCGGCTTGCCAGCTGCGGAAATTCCTGAAGAGCAACTCGAATGTCGCGGTTTTCGTTTCGAGACACCATCACCACGCACACTTCATTCGCCGACACTGGCGTAACGTACGCCTGCCCTTTCGCAGCCCAATGAATTTCCACATACTCCGACCAGGGCGCAACCACGAAGTGCGCGCGCGACGCCAGTCGAGATTCTTTTTTGGCGGAAGAATCTAATCCAGCCCAGCGCCTGACCCGCGATTGAGCGCCATCCGCTCCTATAATCCAGTTGGCCTGTATGAAATCTCCGCCTGCAAGGTTTACGCCATTTTCCTGGATGCCCGTCACCGGTGTTTCCCAACGAAATTGAACGCCCAGTGCGACTGCCTGATCCAACATTTTCTTGTGCAATATAGGGCGACGCAATCCCACGCCCCGTCCAGCAGGAAAACATGCCGTTGCGGATTTTTCTTTTTCCAGGAATTTTATTCCCTGGAGTGCGTATCCCTCAGCGGGCGAGATTTCCACGCCGAGTTGCTGGAGGGCGGCAATAGAATCCGGCAGCAAGCCTTCGCCGCAGGGCTTATCAATCGGCGGTTTGTTTCCATCCGCGACGACCACCTGGAAACCTCGATGGCGCGCAGCTATTGCGGCAGCTAAGCCTGCGGGGCCGCCTCCGATCACAAACACATACCTGCCATTGACCATAAATCGTCCGCTTTCCTCGAGTTTCTTATTCCACTTGGAGGGTTATTGTTAAAGATGCATGGATCTGGACACAAGATGCCGTGCCTACCGTAAACGGCTTGTAAACAGATGTATAAAATAAATTTATCTGACAATCGAAAAGTATTAATTTGATCTATACGTGGTTCCGGCCCATTCTTAGTCCACGGATCAGCTTGTTACTCGACCGGGCGGGATTAGTCGGGGCGCGAGGATCGCAAATTCAAAAACTACACTAAATTAATTGTGTTCACAAGAACACCAACAGTGCAAACGGAGAAAATTTAATTGAGCGAATCGCTCCCCAGGCCTCGTAGTCACACCCTTGTAGATGGCGCCAATCGTTCACCGGCTCGAGCCATGCTTCGCGCTTCCGGCCTCGATGACGGAGACTTCAAAAAACCTCTGATCGGTGTGGCCAATACATGGATTGAAATCGGTCCGTGTAACTTCCATCTTCGCGAGTTGGCCAAACATGTGAAGGACGGAATCCGCGCTGCCGGTGCTGTCCCGCTCGAGTTTAATACCGTCTCGATTTCCGACGGCATCACCATGGGCACGGAAGGCATGCGCGCGTCGCTAATCAGCCGCGAAGTGATCACAGACTCAATCGAGCTGGTCACCAGGGGCAACTTATTCGACGCACTGATCGTGCTGGTGGGCTGCGACAAGACCATCCCAGCTGGCATCATGGCGCTGGCTCGCCTGAATATTCCTGGAATGATTCTGTATGGCGGTTCAATCGCCGCGGGCCAGTTTGAAGGCCATTCCGTGACGATTCAGGATGTCTTTGAGGCTGTGGGCACTTTTAGCCGCGGAGAGATGAGTGAGCAACGTTTGCGCGCTCTCGAAAACGTTGCGTGTCCGGGAGCCGGCGCTTGCGGCGGCCAATATACGGCCAATACCATGGCGCTGGTGTGCGAATTTCTTGGCGTGGCCCCCATGGGGCTTTCCAGTACTCCTGCTACAAACGACGCAAAAGCTGAATCCGGGCGTCGCGCCGGTGAACTGGTTGTAGATCTCCTTCGCAGAAATGTTTTGCCCTCGCAAATTATAAACAAGACTTCCATCGAAAACGCTATAGCCGGCGTAGCTGCGACCGGCGGTTCAACCAACGCAGTCCTGCATTTGCTGGCTATCGCCAATGAGGCGAAACTTTCTTTGTCCATCGACGACTTTGATCGCATCAGTTCGCGTGTTCCGATCCTTGCCGATCTAAAACCTGGGGGAAAATTTGTCGCTACCGACCTATACGCAGCAGGCGGCACTGCGCTCGTCGCAAAGCGCCTGCTTGAAGGTGGACTATTGCACGGCGAGTCCATCACCGTTACAGGCCGCACCCTCGCCGAAGAAGCCAACACCGCCAAAGAAGCGCCCGGACAGGAAGTCGTTCGCAAGTTGAATGCGCCGCTCAAGCCCACCGGCGGCCTGGTGATCTTGAAAGGCAATCTTGCTCCTGAAGGCTGCGTGGTAAAGGTCGCCGGTCACAACATTGAAAAGTTCAGCGGTACTGCTCGTGTTTTTGATAGCGAAGAAGCGGCATTCCAAGCGGTGGAAAACCGCTCCGTTAAAGCCGGGGACGTCATGGTAATTCGTTACGAGGGGCCCAAAGGTGGCCCGGGAATGCGCGAGATGCTCGCGGTTACAGCGGCGCTGGTCGGAGCCGGCCTTGGCGACAGTGTTGCCCTTCTAACCGACGGTCGTTTTTCTGGCGCCACCCACGGCCTCATGGCTGGTCACGTTGCTCCTGAGGCAGCTAACGGTGGCCCTATCGCCGCCGTCGCCGAAGGCGATACCATTGTGTTCGATCTGCCATCGCGCACCTTGAATTTAGAAATTACTAATGCGGAAATGCAACGAAGGCTGGCCTCCTGGCGCGCTCCTGCGCCGCGCTACACTTCTGGCGTGATGGCCAAGTATGCGCTGCTGGTTTCTTCATCAGCGTTAGGAGCCATCACCGTTGTTCCGCAAATATTGCCGTCCACTCTGCAACCTGGGACGAGTGCGAGGACCTTATGAAGCTAACCGGTGCGGAAATTCTTTGTGAATCGCTGACCAAGCTCGGCGTGAAGCACATCTTTGGCTATCCCGGCGGCGCGATTTTGCCGGTTTACGACGCGCTGGGAAAATCTAAGTTGCACCACGTACTGGTGCGTCACGAGCAAGGGGCCACGCACATGGCCGATGGATACGCGCGCGCCAGCGGCGAGGTAGGCTGCGCGATGGCTACCTCCGGCCCTGGTGCCACAAATATGGTCACCGGTATTGCTACAGCCATGCTTGATTCTTCACCCGTCGTTTGCATTACCGGCCAGGTGAGCAGCAAGGTTTTGGGTTCCGACGCGTTCCAGGAAATCGATATAACCGGCATCACCATGCCGATTACCAAGCATAACGTGGTGGTTACTCGAGCTGAGGATATCGCTCGCACTGTTCGTGAAGCGTTTCTGATCGCCGCGTCTGGGCGTCCCGGTCCAGTTCTGGTGGACATCACCAAAGATGCGCAGCAGGCTTCCTGCGAATTCGATTGGGATGCTTCGGCTCCAAAGCTACCGCCAAAGCGTCAGCGAATAAATTACGACCAGGCGGAATTCGATCGCGCGGTGGAATTGCTGAACTCCGCAAAGCGTCCACTAATCCTCGCTGGACACGGCATCATCGTTTCGGGCGCGATGAAAGCATTCGAGCAATTCGTACGCGCCGGAAATTACCCCGTAGCCATGACGCTGCTCGGCATCGGCTGCTTCCCTGCCAAAGATCCTCTGAACCTTGGCATGATGGGCATGCACGGCGAAGCCTGGGTCAACAACGCCATTCAGGAATCCGATCTTCTGATCGCCGTCGGGATGCGCTTCGATGACCGCGTCACTGGGGATTTGCGCACCTACGCGAAAAGCGCCCGCAAGATTCACATCGAGATTGATCGTGCGGAGATCAACAAAAATGTGCAGGTGGACGCGGCGCTCGTTGGCGACGCGCGTGAAGTTCTGGAGAAACTCACTCCGCACATTGAAACGCGTGACCACGGCGTGTGGCTCCGCCATATCCAGGAATCCAAGGGTGATTCCGCCGTCCGGGATATTCAAAGCCTGCCCGACAACGGTCATCTCTACGCCGCCCACGTCATCAACGACATCTGGAAGGAGACCCGTGGCGAAGCCATCGTGGTCACCGATGTTGGCCAGCATCAAATGTGGGAAGCGCAGTATTACCACCACAATTTGCCGCGCACACTGATTACTTCCGGCGGACTCGGTACCATGGGCTTTGCGCTGCCGGCTGCCATTGGCGTCAAATTTGCCAAGCCTGACGCGGAAGTATGGGTAGTCGTCGGGGACGGCGGATTTCAGATGACCATGAGCGAGCTCGCCACCATCGTGCAGGAAAAAATCAACATCAAGATCGCCATCATCAACAACGGCTTCCTGGGCATGGTCCGTCAATGGCAAGAATTTTTCTACGACAAACGCTATGTCGCGACTCCCCTCGTGGCTCCCGATTTTGCCGCGTTGGCCAACGCCTTTGGTATCCGTGGCGAACGCATCTCGACTCGAAATGAAGTAATACCCGCCATTCGCGCCGCGCGCCAATCCAACGAGACAGTACTCTTTGATTTCCGCGTGGAGCAAGAAGATTCCGTTTACCCCATGGTTGCCGCCGGCGCTTCCCTTCACGACATGATTCGCCGGCCCGATAGCCCGCTAGTGGAGACGGCGACCGAGCCATGAAAAAAATAGAGGAAACCATGCAAACACTTGTCGCTTACGTGGAGAACAAGCCAGGCGTACTCAACCGCGTTTCTTCCCTGGCCCGGCGTCTGGCAATCAATATCGATTCCCTAACTGTAGGCCCCACGGAAAACGAGGAAATCGCGCGCATGACCATCGTCGCGCACACCGACGAAAAGGGTGCCCATCGCCTGGAGGCCAGCCTCGAAAAATTGGTGGATGTGCTGCTGGCTGAAAATATTTCCAACCGCTCCATTCTTGAACGCGATCTGGCGCTGATTAAAGTTCTGGCGGATCAGAAAAATCGTCCGCATCTTATGGAGTTGATTAAGGTGTTCAGGGCCCGGGTCGTGGACGTTGCGCCAGAATCGCTGATCCTGGAAGTTTCCGGCACCGTCGATAAGATTGACGGCCTGCTTGAGGTTTTGCGCCCCTTTGGCGTTTTGGAAATGGCGCGTACCGGAAGAATTGCCATGACCCGCGGAGGCGATTTGCTTCGTCCGCCGGTTGTTAACGAACCAGAAGTTTCTGCAAATCCCGAGACTCGTACCGGAACAACGGTCGCGAACTGAAGAATATTTTGAACGCTATCGTAATTCTGTTGACCGCATAAAATTTATCGCGGCCGCGCGGGCCGCCCAAGGAAAAACATGGCAAAACTCTATTACGACGATTCCGCAGACTTATCACTCATTCAGGCAAAAAAGGTTGCAATCATTGGTTACGGTTCGCAGGGCCACGCACACGCCTTGAATCTGCGTGACAGCGGCGTGTCTGTACGCGTCGGCCTGCAGCCCGGCAGTTCGTCGCGCGCCAAAGCCGAAAAGGATGGTCTGACCGTCAACACTCCGGCCGAAGCAGCGGCGTGGGCTGACGTCATCATGATTCTCGCTCCCGATACCAAGCAGCCGAAGCTGTATCACGAAGCGATCGAGCCAAATCTCAAAGCTGGCAAGACGCTGATGTTCGCGCACGGTTTCAACATTCGTTTCGGCTCGATCAAACCACCCAAGTCCGTCGACGTTTCGATGATTGCTCCGAAAGCACCGGGGCATCGGGTACGCGAAGTTTTCAGCGAAGGTGGTGGCACTCCGGCATTGCTCGCTGTGGAACAAGATGCCAGCGGGACAGCAAAAGACTTAGCGTTGTCCTACGCCAAAGCCCTAGGAACCACTCGCGCAGGCGTGCTGGAAACCACCTTCACCGAAGAAACGGAAACAGATCTCTTTGGTGAGCAGGCGGTCCTCTGCGGTGGTGTTAGCGAACTCATTAAAGCTGGCTTTGAAACTCTAGTGGCCGCCGGATACCAACCCGAGGTGGCCTATTTTGAATGCATGCACGAATTAAAGCTGATCGTGGACCTGATTTATCGCGGCGGTCTTAGCTACATGCGCTATTCCATCAGCGACACCGCGGAGCAAGGCGATTACAGCGCCGGCCCGCGCATCATCAATGCAAAAACCAAAGAAGAAATGCGCAAAATTCTTGCCGAGATTCGCGACGGCAGCTTCGCCAAAAAATGGATTGAAGAAAACGAGCAAGGTTGCCCGAATTTTCTCGCTACCAGGCAGCGTGAGCAAACCCATCCCATCGAGCAGTTGGGTCCGGAACTTCGAGCCATGATGCCTTTTCTCAACCCAATCACCGCTCCGGGCTTGGCCAAACCCGCGGCAGCCAGCAAGAAGTAATGGAATTAATTTGTAACTTTTTTGACTATCTTTGGCTCGGGGTATTGACAGACCGGTAAATTTGAATAATTCTCTGGCAGCCATGAAAGCTAAGGCTCAGATTGCTGCTCCACCTCTTCCGGAACGTATCGACCAACTCAGTATCAAACGACAGGAAATCATACGTCCTATTCTTGAGCACCCGCGCGAATACGTGTTGCTGAGCGTACGTGCGCTAGCCAAACGATTAGGCACGGATCCGGCCACAATTGTGCGCATCGTTCGAGGCCTCGGATTCGAAAGTTATCGCGATTTTCAACATCATCTTCATGAATTGTCTCTCGCGTTTGCCACTTCTCTGGATACCATGCGTGCAGGTGGCCAGGACGGGGGTATGCCTGGCTATATTCGCGAAGCACTCGAGCAGGACTTAAAAAACCTCCAGGGCTTGAAGAACAGCCTGGACGCGCGTCGCTTGGTGGCTTTGGCCAAGCGAATTTATGCCGCGCGTAAAATCATCCTCATCGCCGGCGACTTGGCCGCCTACCTGGCACACTATTTCGAATACCAGACCAGCGTGGTGGGATTGCCCGTGTTCTCGGCCACTTCGTACGGACGAATCGCCCACTTGGCGCGCACCGCCACCAAGCAGGATCTGGTCATCGCCATCAGCTTCCGCCGCGGACTGCGGCAGACCGTGGAAGGCGCGCAACTAGCGCGGGCCAAAGGCGCGTATTGCGTTGGCATAGCAGACACGTTTCTTTCGCCGCTGGCACGGATATGCGACGAAATATTTTTAGCTTCCGTGGAATCCACTTCATTTGCGGCTTCGTTCACTGCTCCCGTAGCACTGTTAAATGCCATCGTGGTGACCTGCGCACAATACCGGCGCGCCGAAACAATGGTAGTAGTGAAGGAGCTCGCGGAGGAACAGCGCAAGGGTTTTCGGTGGTACACAGCGTAGGGGCGGCGGTTTGGACCGCTGATTCGGGCAATTTTCAAGTCAGGGAGATCTTGCCGAGTTCCGCGACACGCCGTTCGAAGGTCATTTCCACCAGGCCATGCTTTCCGTAGTAGCGCAGCACAATCTTATGTCCTGGTTCAATTTTGGCCCGGGCCCTGATCAACGAATCCGACATTTCCACCCACTCGCCAGTTACCAGGTAGGTGCCTTCCCAGCCGCGCAATTCAAACCTGCCATCATGCCGTAAAGTAAGCGGGACTGCCGCGCACTTTATCTTTTTGCCCGCCAGCCTGGCCGCTGAACACTCATAGCGACCGGAAACATCCACGCTCTCTGCAGCAACCCGGGGAGCCAAAGCTACCAGGGACAAAAAGAACACAGCCACAATCCAACTTCTG
>JAUTXJ010000342.1 GCA_030838075.1 Acidobacteriaceae bacterium | reverse complement strand
AATACGCGTACTTCACGAAGAGCGCCTGGTCTGGCAACAACAACGTGCCCGGAGCATTCACGATTGATCCGAAGGCCGTGGACAATATGGTGTGGACTTCGTTCCGCTACTACCTGCCATAACATCGACAGGGCGTCTCCCTTTAACGAGGGGTCGCGGAAGGGCAGCTCCCCCTGGCTGCCCTTCCTTTTTTTTTTGAATGAGGAACGAGCTAGAAACGGTAATTTACTTCTGTGAATCCCAGCAGACCGTTGCTGTTGCCGGGATAGATTTTTTCGATCACAGAGCGGCCTTGCGCGTAGCCAAAATAAAGACCCAGCGTAACGCCGTGGGTAAATTTATAGTCCGCGCTCATATCGTACAGATTGGCGAAAGCCGTCGAGCCACCTGATGGCCGTCCGGAAAATCCAAATGTCCAGGGTTGATATGCGCCGCCGCCGGTGTACCAGAGATCGTGGTTGTTGGCCAGCCACAGACCATGAACATCGGTGCGCAATACCAAATTTTTGCCGGGACGCAGCATCAGCTCCGCAAAGAGGTCTCGGTTATTCATCTCGTTGAAGAATGGGAATCGCGCGTAAACGCGTGGTGTCGGTAACACTGCAAAGAATGTCCCGTGTGTATCGTCCGCTGGGTTGCCATCGCCGCTGGAATAGAAATAACCGCCGCGGATCCAAGGCCGAACCGAAGGCAAAATATGCGGCTGGAAACCCGCTTCTGCCGCACCTGCCGCGGAACGCTGCGTCAGCGCGCCCCATTTCCCGCTTTGCAACGCTCCCCAGCCAACCAAATCGATGGTGCCGGCCGGCGCGGGTAGAGCGGCGATAAAGTGGCCGCCATATGTGCCGATGTCGATCGGCTGCAGATCGAGACTGCGCACCGGCGTGGGGCGATTGTCAGTCTTTAACACCCCGCGATCATCATGATAAAACAGGCCGAACGCGCGCCATTCCGCGTGCACGTCGCCCTTGTCCAGCTCTCGCGTAACGGAAACATAAGCTATCGGCGTGTTTACCCAGCCCCATCCATCCACTTGAAAGACACCGCGTGTCGGTATCGCACCGACAGCGGTGAGATTCCACGGGCCACTCGCATAAACGTAGTGCGCGCCGTCGAAGCTCCGCATCACATCCGAATATCCAAAGGTGCCGATCAATCTTTGTGCGATGCGATCATTCTTCACCGAAGCCAGTGTGGCATTGGCCGGCTTCACTTCACTTCCATCTGTAAATTCAAACCGCCCAAATCGCAGACTGGCGTGATCTCCTTTTAAACGAACGAAAGCTTGCTTCGGAAAGATAAATGCAGCGTATTGATTCTTATTGTTAGCAACGTAATAAGCGGGTCCAAGTCCCAGCTGTCCCTGCGGGGCAGGATCGACCGCTCGGTCTGGCAGCCCCAGTAGCACCGGGACGGCAAACTCCACGGTCCAATCAAAGTTTTGTCGCTTTTGCGAAAGCGCAAAGCGCATGAGCGTGCCGGAGTAGCTGTAAAAATCCTGGCCTTTCGCCGGAAACCAGTCCCACACCTCGTAGCGTTCGCGAACGCTGCCTGAGAAAGTGACGCCTCCGATTTCAAGCGGCGCGGGGTCGGACTGCGCTCGAACATAAGCACCGCAGCTGAGAATAAACAGCGTCGTTATCAGGAATCTCTTTAAACAGGTTTCCAATTTCATATGGCTCATCGTCTCCCGGCAAAATTAAGCATGTCTACGTGGACCCGCAGATTCACAAACCCTGCTCGCACTTCGTCGCGCGGGGGTACCCAACGAAAAACAATAATTTTGGTAATGGAACGTTGAAACTTGCCGAGATTCTTAATTCGAACGGGTAGAAGTGCAATAACTCAAAAGCACTACGCTGTGTCGACTACGATAGCCGGCGCAGTTCGACATCCAAAATAATCGGCTTCGAAAAAGGGGAGATAGGGACCAGAACCAGGGGTGCTCTGGTCCCCAGGTAGGACATGAATTGAAGATCAAACGCCGCTAGTCTTGCAGTTCAACCGCTGAATCCCGATGAAGGCCGTATGAATTTTCTGTGACACGCGACGCCGTCGTGGCCCCGCCGTCTTCTCCCGGTTCATTAGCCACCAGCAAACCTCGGCCGTGGCGCACATCCAGTCCGCGCACCCAGAAAATAATGTCCTCGGATATGTTGGTGGCGTGATCCGCGATCCGCTCCAGGTGGCGTGTTGCAAGGACGTATTGCAAGCCCGGGCTGATCATCGCCGGTTCCAGCATCATGCGTCGCAGCAATTCCTCAAAAATGCGATCGCGATATTGATCCACGGCATCGTCGCTTTCCAGTACCTGCAAAGCCATCTCGACATTCTTGAAGATTAAAGCTCCCAGGCTTTTGCCCACCATGCTGCGCACTGCCGCGGCCATGGGTGCTAATTCTTCGATTGCCGCGATTTTAGGCATTTCCCGCAAGGAGATGACGCACTGAGCAAGATTCACAGCCAGGTCGCCAATGCGCTCCAGATCGTTGGTGATTTTCAGCGCGGCGACGATCAGCCGCATTTCGTCATCATTAAAGCTGCACTGCCGCAACAACCGAATAGCGTGTTCGTCGATGACCACTTCCATTTCATTGATGCGTGGCTCCAGCAGAAATACTTCGCCCGGCAAATCGGCCGTTCGCGAACCGTCTACGTTCACCAGCGCGTCCAAGGCACGATTCATCGCGCCTTCCACCGTGCGAGACATCGAAACCAGGTAATTCACCAGCGTGTCGTACAGCACTACTCCGGTTATTTTTGTAACGCTCGCCATAGGCTGGCCTCTTTCGGAGCAGCCTGCGTCAATCGTCGCGCTCGCTCCACGTCAAGTGTGCAACCAGAAGTATTACGGGATGTTCACATGTGTATGAATGCTCGAATTATTTCAGCGGGTGTGTCGAAAAATTTACGGCGCAGAACGCCCTGGAGACCATGCACGCAACTTACACCGACGGGAGCCGTCCGCGGGTGTTTCGTACTTGCCCCGCTGAGCTGGGAGCCACATGCTGCACCGCGCGATGCGCATCGAAAATCGGCACGGAAAAATGAAAATGTGAGCCTTTGCCAATTTCGCTCTCCACCCAGATTCGCCCACCTTGCGCTTCGATCAAGTGTTTGGCGATCGCCAGACCGAGCCCCGTCCCGCCGGCTTCGCGCGATCGCGCCGCATCGACGCGGTAAAATCGCTCGAAAATACGCGACTGATCCACCCGTGGAATGCCAATGCCTGTGTCGGACACGGTGAATACCACTTCCAACTCTTGCGCTTCCGCACTCAATACAATCTCACCGCCAGGCAGGGTGTACTGCCGCGCGTTATCCAGGAGATTTTGCAACACTTCAGCTAACCTGCGCCGGTCTCCCGCGACACTTGGTAGATTTTCCGGTGTGTTCACGGCCAGTTTCAGGCCGTTTTCCAAGGCGCGGTGTTGCGCCGTCGCCAGGCAACTGTCGACGATTTGCGACACGCTGACCTCGTCAATCTCTAACTCCAACCGGTCGGAATCCATTTGCGAAAGACGAAGCAGATCTTCGGTCAGTCGTGCCAGGCGTCGCGCATGCTCCAGAATTATTTCCAGGAAGCGCACGCGATTTTGCGCATCATCAATCGCCCCGGCCAGCA
>JAUTXJ010000283.1 GCA_030838075.1 Acidobacteriaceae bacterium | reverse complement strand
TGGCGCCGAAACCGATGGTGCGGTGGATTAGCTGCATGTGTTCGTAGCGGAATTTTTGAAACAAGGCGTCGAATTCGGCGAGGGCCTCGGCTACCACGTAGGCATCGCTGTGGGAATATTCGGAGTCATAGATTTTTTCCACGGTGAGCTGATGCTTTTCGAGGTAGGAGGATTTGAAGGAGTTCCAGATGGGTTGGAACATTTTGAGGAGCACGCGAAAGCCGGGGGATTCCTGGCCGCTTCCGTTTCCCAGGCGGGTTCGAATGGCTTGATATTCCTTAGGGGACATGGTTTCGAGTAGCGCGATCTGCTGGATCATCATTTTTTGGATGAGGTGAACGCGGCGGAAAAGAGTGATTACGCGGTTGGTATTTTCCTGCTGCAAGTAGTCGTCAATGTCCAGGAGGGTGTAGGCGATTAACTTCATCCACAATTCTTCTACCTGATGGATGATCTGGAATTGCAATTCATCGGCGTTGCAGAGCTCGTCGAATTTAGTTTGGCAGGACAACAACGCTTTGGTATTGAGATACAGCTCGTAGTCCAGGGTGCCCTCACCATTCATGATGGAATAGAAGTGCTCGCGATTCATGAAGCCCCCCGGTGCGCGACCATCGACCATGTTGTCGAACGCATTTTGTCTAGCGGCGCTTTGTGGATTGTTTGATGGCCTTCGAAAATTTTCGGAAATTTAGCGTTCAGAGCTGCCCGATGGGCGGGCGGGTTCGGCGGGATCGCTCATCTCTTTACGGTGGCTCTTCACTTCGCGCAAGGAATAGATGGATTTGTTCTGGGATTCGTAATAAGTGCGGGCGATGATTTCGCCGAGCAGACCCATAGAGATGAGTTGGACGCCGCTGATGAAAAGGGCCACGGCGAGCAGCATCAAGGGGCCGTGCTCGGTCATGATGGTCTGGCCGTTGTAAAATTTTTCGAAGGCCAGAAAAGCGGCAATCAAACAGCCGGAGCCAGCGCCTGCGACGCCCAGCAAGCCAAAAAATTGCAACGGACGAGTGGAGTAGTCGAGCAAGAATTTTACGATCAGCAAATCCAGAAAAACGCGAATGGTGCGTCCTATTCCGTAATTGGACTTGCCGCTTTTGCGATCGAGATTGGTGATGGGGACTTCCGCGATTTTCGCGCCGGTGGAACTGGCCAACGCGGGAATGAATCTGTGCAGCTCGCCGTAGAGTTGAATTTCCTGGATAATTTCGCGACGGTAGGCTTTGAAGGTGGTTCCGAAATCGTGCAAGTCGATGCCGGAGAGGCGGGCCATCATCCAGTTGGCGGCGCGACTGGGAAGCTGGCGCATGAGCCAGTGATCTTTGCGTTCGTGACGCCAGCCACTGACCAAGTCGTAGCCTTCTTCAATTTTTTCGAGAAAGCGGGGGATCTCCTCGGGGTCGTGCTGCAAGTCGCCATCCATGGAGATGATGATTTCGCCGCGCGCAAAGTCGAAGCCAGCTTTTAATCCGGCGGTTTGGCCGAAATTGCGGCGCAAGCGAACGAGGTTGACGCGACGATCGTGTTCATAAATTTCGGAGAGAACTTTGAAGGTGTTGTCGCGGCTCCCGTCGTCGACAAAGACGAGTTCGTAGGGCTCACCGATGGAGTCCATCACTTCGGTGAGCTTCATGTACAACGGAGGGACGTTTTCCTGTTCGTTGAAAAACGGTACCACGATCGAGTAGCGGATAGGGGATTCGCTTCTCATGTTTTTTTCTGCGACCTACTCATGTGTTTTTAAAGGGACGCACTCAGGCCTTACCGGCCACGAAAGCATAGTCTATCAGGCGAATCCCTTGTGAGGCGACAAGATTTCGAATGTCTGGTCTAGTTAGTATCTCAACCTCGAGCTCGCGGGAATCCTGCAGCCTGGTTGCGGATTCCTCCAACTCTTTATCCATGAAGCCGGGGTGACACATCATTTCGGTGGTGCCTTCTGGCAAATTTTGCAGGAGGCATTTCATGCCTTCGATAGTCAACTCTCCGGTCTGGGCGATGCCGCAAAAATAATCGGTGGTGGCGATGCCGGCGGATTCCGCCAACGCACGAGCGTCTCTGGCCAAGAGTTTGAGCACGCGAGCCTGGACGCCTTGCTTCATGATCAGCGGGGCATTTTGGTTTTCTCCGGTGGATAGCGCGGCCCGCAGCGAAGAACCCTCATGTGAGATGCGAATGGCTGGAATGGAGTTGCGCTTGGCGAGGCGCAAGGCAATTTCAAACATTCCCGGCAGCATGTGCACATGCTTATGACCATCGAGATGAGTTGGATGAATTCCGGCGTTCACTACTTTCTGTATCTGATGCTCCCATTCGACTTCCACTTCATTAAGCCGGAGGTTTCGCCTGGCGATACGCAGTAATAAGGCTTCCGGTCCACCGGCGAATTCGCCTTGGTTATTTACGAGGCTCTGCACATTCTCAGGTGGGGATACTGGCTTGCCGTCGCTTAAGTTCAGGTGTACGCCGACGCCCAAAGAAGGCGTGGCTTTTACTAGTTTTACGGCGGAGTCGAAGGCCGCCCCGTTGGCTAAGAGGGTGGCGCTGGTCACGATGCCGTTGAGGTGCGCTTCTGCGATGCCGCGATTGACACCCTCGGCCCAAGCGAGATCATCGCCGTTTACAATCAAGTTCCTGACGGTTGCGTTTGCCACTGCAGTCCTGCTTTACCCTGTCCAAAGGGCCAGATGTAACTTCGGTATCAGTTTGGAACAGTTCCATTGACCGCCTTTGCCCGCAACTTTAGCATGACCTTACCGACCGTAGTGGGTCTCCAAATTTGTTTGTAAGTCCACTTGGGAAAATCTATGTCCGTAAAGTTTGTGGAATCGAAGCAGGCGAGCACGCGCCATACCATGCAACGTCGTGGGCCGCGCATGAACTCGCGCGTTCCGGTTCGGATTGAGTGGAACACGGCAGCGGGAGAACGGGTCCAGGTAGCCGCGCACACGCGGATCGTGAATCCTTACGGTTGCATGATCGTGCTGAAGCAGTCGCTGGAGCTTGAAGATCGCGTAGCGCTTACCAACGTAGCCACTCATTCCACTAATGCCGCAGTGGTGGTGTGGAAGGGTGGCGCACGCCCGGACGGTTGGGAATATGGCATCGAGTTGGTGGCGCCGGAGATGGATTTCTGGGGATTAGAGCTGTGAAAAGCAACTCCGAAATCAACGCCACGGCGGCTACGGGCACGCGCCCGGGAGTTACACGGCAACCTACGGCAGAGGAACGGCGCCGCGCGCAACGGGTTCTACTGCGCATGCGGGTGTTACTGCACGTTCCGAACCAAGCTGAGCCGGTGCAAGCGGAAACGCATACGATCAGTCAAACAGGTGCGATGCTGTTAGTCGCTGAAGGTTTCCCGGCGGGCGCAAAACTTACGATTGAACATCCCCAGACGCAAGCTCGTGTTGAGGTTCGCATCGTGCGTACCGCGCAGCTCTCGCAAGGCGGCTCGCTGCAGCCGATAGAATTTTTGACGCCGGCCCCGCACTTCTGGGGGGTCTTCTTTCCGCCTGTTCTCACTAATTAATAATTAATTTTGCTTCCACGCTGAACTTCCCTCGGTCAATTATTTGTACTGAATCTATTTCTACTGAATCGTTAAATTAAGATTTGCGGATCCGCTTGGGGTGCTTGTCAAAGGCACGATTGTGGAGCCGGTTACCGTCAGGTTTGTCGCGCCGCTTGCGGATGCGAGAGTCGTGGAATTGCCAAGGTAATGGGCGCTGACCGCATGAGTGCCAACAGTGGGCAGTCCAGTGTTGATCGACGCGGTGCCATTCGAAATGGATACGGGCAGGCCCAACGCGGTGCTTCCGTCGAAGAGTTGCACCTGGCCGGTGGGACTTGCGCCCGAAGACGTCACCGTGACATTAAAAGCAAAATTGTTACTGGCGAATGGTTGCTTGGCGTTGGTTACGGTCAGGGTGGTGTGCGAAGCTGTCTGCGTACCGCCTCCGCCGGCTCCTCCTGCACTACTGCCGCCACCGCATCCCAAGGTGACACTCAAGACGCAAAGAAGCCCTAGGGCTAGCGCGGAGCGAAGTTGCTTTCGGGTTCGTAAGCCGGGGAACAGCAGAAGCAATACGGAGGCAAGGCCTGAGGCGGCGCTGACTGTCCGCCACGAAGCGACGTGGGCGCCATTTGAATTTGTGGGTGGGACTACCATCGCAACAGCGTAGAGCGGTTGGTACTGGTGTGAAATTCTGGAAGCCGACAAGGTGCTTGATGGCGCGGCGACCTGAATTGTCAATGAGCCGGTCACAGGCGTAGCGCCGGTGACGGCGATGATCAACGGATTTGGAGTGCAGGTCACGCCGGGTGGCAACGCCGTTCCCGTGCAGCTAACTTGCACGCTGCCGGTAAAGCCGCCAGTTGGAGTGACGGTGACGGTCGATATGCCGCTACTGCCGGCCGTGACCATTATAGGCGAGGCGGTGATGTTAAAAGAGCCGGAGGAAGTGACATTGACGGAGATAGCCCCGGATGCTCCGGCCGGCAAGTAATTTGAATCTCCGCTATACGACGCGGTTACGCTTTTAGCGCCAGCAGAGTTGAAGGTAGCGACAAAAGTAGCAGAGCCATTTGCGGGAACGCCTGTGGTGTTATTAGCGGCCGTGCCTACAACAGGCGCGGTACCAAGAGTCGTGCCCCCAGAGCTGAAAGTGATGGCGCCTGTTGGGCCGACGCCAGAGCTAGCGGTATTCACGGTGGCACTCAAAGATATCGGGAAATTCGTCGACGCATTAGGAATAGGAGTCATGGTTACGGTGGTGCCCGCCTTGGTGATGGAGATGGCATCCGCCGCGGAGGCGCTGGAGGCATAGCTGTTGTCGCCTGCATAAGAAGCGACGATGGTGTGGGTTCCGCCGGGAAGTTGAATGGGCTGATCCTCAAAAAATCCCTGGCTGTTTAAGGGGGCAACATTGGATGTAATGCCGGTGTTGCTATTGGTGAAATCGTTCAGAGCAGCGCCGTTATCGGTGATGGAGACGTTGCCGGTGGGACAGGGAATCGTGTTGATCGGGAGAATGGTTTCGTTATTGAAATTGGCGGAACAGGAAGTACCGGAAGCATTGGTCACCTGTACGCGCATGATGTAGGGAGAACCGTAGGCTGCGGTAGTGGCGTTGGCGCTGGCGATGTTGTTGCTGGAGTCGAAGGTAATCAGGGTGACGGCAGTTTTGCTGCTCTCTTTATTGACGGCTACCAAAACAGGTGCTGAGTCGCTTTGCGCGAAGGTGCCGTCGCCACTGTAATGGGCGACGACGTTGTACGCCGTGCCACCGGGAAGCATGTTAGTGGTAAATGTTGCTGTGCCGGAGCTCAATGAAAATGGGCCAATTCCGGTCTGCGCGGCGCCAGCGGGAGTGGCGATCAAGGAAATCTGACCGGTGGGTGTTCCGCCTGACGAGGCTACGTGCACGGTGAAACTAGCGTTCGAGCCGTGGGTACTTGCTCCACTTGGTGAAGCGGTAATGGTGGTGGTGGAAGCTGTCAAGCCGACACCGCTCCAGGCGGCGGCCAGATTGGCTATGTTCACGGTCCCGAGGCCGGTAGCCAAGTCGTAGCCGGAGGTAGCCGTCCAAGCGGGAACGCCGGCGCTGACCATCACGCCGTATTGGTTGGGGGCAGTGCTAGTATTGCCACAATTTGCGGTTCCGCCCTGGCATGCCACGGAAATATTTCCGGTATTCACATCGTAAAATATGCAACCAGTGGTGGTGACCGCGGCGGGGTTGGACGAGCATATTTTGGTGGGATTTTGCTTATACAAACTATACAAAATGTAATTTGCGTTTCCCTGGCGGGGCGCGGGATTCGAACCCGAAGCCTGGCTCTGATTGATGAGGGCCATAATTCCGGCGAAGGCTTGTACCGAACCGGAGGTTCCGCCGACACCCGCGAAATCGAGGAACGGCGAGTTCAAATCACAGGAACTGGCGCCGGTAAAATCCTTCTGACAAACGATGTAGAAGCTGTTGTTGGTGCCGTTGCTGGCGAACAGAGAAACATCCGGGGTGTCGCGTTTATTGTCGTTAGGCATGCCGGTAATGCCGGCTTGCCATGCGGGTTTGGCGTAGATGGAGCTTGGCCCGCCGCTGGCGGCGACCAGATCGACGCCGGTGGAGTTATCGGCGTTTATAATGCTTGCGGTGCATCCGCTCAATCCAGCTGCCGCGCAGGAATTATTCCAGGTGGTTTCCGGAATGTAGGACTTGGCGGACTCCGTTGGTGGCGTGCCGGAATTGGTGACACTCCAGTAAGTCGACGATGGGTTGGTGGTGCTGTAGAGGAAGTCCGTGCCGCCGACGGCTACGTTGAATGGCGTGGACGAAATCCCGTTGACTGCCAAGCCATTGGAGGCGAAGCCGACGGAATTAGGATCGTCGCAAGCGGCGGGACCGTTATCGCCGGACGATACGAGAACGGTGATGCCTTGGGCGGCGGCTTGTTCCCATAGTGCGTTATAAAAGGCGTTGCCCGCCGTGCCGAGACCAGGTTCACAAGCGCCGTAACTTTCGCTCATGATGCCAGCGATGTTGTTGTCGACGATATAGAGAGCGGATAGATCAATGCCCGCAGTGGACGAGCTATCCGTGGATTCCGAGACCACAAGCTTGATTGTTGCTTTAGGGGCCATAGCGCCGGCCACTTCAACATCCAGGATGGCTTCGGATTCGTCAGGAATTATGCCGGGATCTGGTCCGTTTAAAACGATAACGGGATCGTTCACGGGCAAGCCGAAAATGGCGCGATATTGCTGGGCATCGGCGAGATTAATATTTGACTGGCCTACTACGGCAATAGTTTGTCCGGTGCCATCGAGATTTGCAGGAACGTTGTAGATTTTTGCGAGGTCGGCGGGGCCGAGCCCGTTGCACGGTTGATTCGAATTAGAGCCGCAGCCTGCAAAGGAAAATAGCGGCTCGATCGCGCCGCCATCCCTGGCACGATGAAAATTTCCCAGCGTGTGAGAGTGTGCGAACTTCGGAAAATTATACAGCGAGACGATGCCTGCAACTACAGGGGCCAGGGCTGCGGGGATTTTTGGATCGCTGGAGTTGGCGAAGTGTTGCGCGCTGTTCACTACGTAACTGTGAATTTCGGTGTGGAAGGCGTCGCGCACTTGTCCTGCTGTGCCTGAAAACTGAATGGCCGTGCGTCCCGGGCCGACATGGATGGAGTGAAACCCTTTGGCAGTCAGCCAACTGGAAGCGGCCTGGAGGTCGGCATCGGTGGGTCCGAATTGCGCGCCGAACTGCGCGGGAGTCAGCCAGGCGTGATGTCTTGGCGAATTGAGGGTGATTTGATCGTCCAACAATTGGCGGAGGGCGGCTTCTTGTTCGGATGAGCGCTGCAATAGCAGGAGCATGCGATCCAGGGGTTGGGCATCGTTCACCGCGCCTAAATCAAATTTGGACTGCGCCAGCGAATGGACGTTGCCACGGAGGATGACTAACTGTTTCTCGTCGACGGCTTGTGTGATTCGCGAAGGTCTGGAGGGTGCCTGCGATGAGCTGGCGTCATTGGTTTGCGCCGCGGCAGGGGATGCCAACGTTGTCCAAAGGAGGACAATCGCCAGTGGTGCAATTGGCGAAAATTGGAAGGCGCGGTCAACCCGTAATAGTCGCGAGTAAGTTTTCATCATTGGGCCCGTGATGCGGAATTTAAAATTAGATTAAGATTTGTTTTATTTTGTTTTTTCAGGGTGGCAAAGTGGCGATGAACTGCGCTGGTGGATACGTTGGTAGTTCTACGCTTCGCTGATGATAGAGATGTTTTCGCGGAAGGCCCCACCAACACTCCCCAATTAACGAAGGCTATTATGCTGGGATAGATAACCGACTCGTAAACTATGTTTTTGGGTCTAATCGTACAACCGGAACTGAACAAGACCCAATCCGAGTGCTCTGTCTGATGCGGAAATGATTTGCTTGGGATGCTTGCGGCGCCGGTGTCTGGCAGAGTCTCACCCTGGTTTTCTTACGAAGATAAGAGTCAGTGGACGGCGGATTGTGTCAGGCCGTGCTGCAGAAAATCCGCGAACTTTTCGGCGATTACGGGACGGCAGAAAAAAAAGCCCTGGCCCTCGCTGCAACCTTCTTGTTGGAGGAAATGGAGTTGTTCCTCGGTTTCGACGCCCTCGGCCACTACTCGATGCTTGAGGCTCTTTCCGATGTTGATGAGCGCGCTGAGAATCATGGCGTTGTCGGGGTTCGAGGAAATGTCGTTGATGAAGCTGCGGTCGACTTTCAGAGTATCCAGTGGGAATTTTCGCAAATACCTAAAGCTCGAATAACCAACCCCAAAATCATCCACGGCTAGTTGCACGCCAATGGCTTTCAGCGAACGTAATATTTGGACCGTTGATTCGGCGTCCTGCATCAACACCGTTTCGGTTAATTCCAGCTCCAGTTTGCAGGGGTCGATTCCTGTGGAGATGAGCGCCGCGCGAACGCTGGACAAAAAGTCCTTCGCGGCGAACTGCAAGGCAGACACATTGACGGCGATGCGCACGGGGGGCAACCCCGCGTCTATCCACGCGCGGGCCTGCCGGCAAGCTTCCAACAGCACCCACTGACCGATGGGCACGATCAAGCCGGATTCTTCCGCAATGGGCACAAATTTTAATGGTTGAATAAGACCGCGCTCGGGATGAATCCAGCGGAGCAGCGCTTCAACGCCGGTGATCTCTTCGGTGGCTAGGTCGATCTTCGGTTGGTACACCAGGGTGAATTCGTTTCTTTCCAACGCGCAGCGCAGGCTGCCCTCCAGGCTCTGCCATTCCAAAACGCGCGCCTGCATCTCCGGCCGGAAGAATTGACAGTTATTTCGGCCCAGTTTTTTGGCTTCGTACATGGCGGTATCGGCGCGGTGAACGAGTGTTTCGGCGTCCGTGCCATCGCCCGGGTAGGTGCTGACACCGATACTGGCGTTGATCTGAAGTAGTTTTTGATCGATGAGGTATGGGGCGGCCAGAGAGGTCAGAATTTTTCTGGCAATGAAAACTGCGTCTTCCGCGTGCCCGACTTGTGACAGCAGCACCACGAATTCATCTCCGCCGATGCGCGCCACGGTGTCTGAACGGCGCACGCAGGCAACGATGCGGATAGCTACCTGTTGCAACAATTTGTCGCCGGTGGCATGACCGAGCGAGTCGTTGATTCTTTTGAACAAATCGAGGTCGACAAACATCACCGCCAACTGTTTGGTATATCGCGCGGCGAAGGAAATAGCCTGGGTGATACGGTCGTTCACAAGCGAGCGATTAGGGAGGCCAGTCAAAAAGTCGTATTGTGCCGCGTGGGAAAGCTCCAGGGTCTGCTTTCGCACGGCGCCCAAGTCGTGCAGGACGGCCACCGTTCCGGTGACGTTCCCTTCCCGGTCGCGAATGTATCCCGAGCAGGTTCTTTATGTTCAGCTCGATGCCATCACGCCTCACCAATATCGCGGTGTCTGAGCAAGGAGAATCTTTGTTTGCGCCAAAAGTCATGGACGGCGTGTGGGCTGTGGTTACCTGGTTATCGCAAGCGGCGTGATCCAGTATTTCATTTAGCGAATGGCCTCGCGCTTCTGCTTGAGACCATCCGGTCAGCAGTTCTGCCGGACCATTCAGATGCGTTACCACTTCCGCGCTATCGCTGATGATCACGGCGTCTCCGGTGCACGCCAACGTTACCTCCGAACAGCGCTGTTGCAGATATGCTTTTTCCTCGATGGCATGCCGCTCGATCATCAGGTGCACCGCCCTGCGCAACCGGAAGTGATCGAAGTTGCTTTTCAGGAGATAGTCTTGAGCTCCCCGATCAACCGCCTGTTTCGCTACATTTTCGTTTTCCACGCCGCTGAGAATCAGAATAGGAATGTGTGGCGCGGCGGCCCGCAGCTTTTCAAACGCCACCACCCCTCTTCCGTTGGGCATTTCGATGTCTACGATGACGCCGCGCACCCTGCCTTTATGGATGCGATCCACGCCGTCCGATAGTTTTTTGAAGCTCTCGACCTGGAAGCCATCCTGTGCATCGTTCTGCAGTGCGTTGGTTATCAACCGCGCATCCGTCGGATGGCATTCGATCAACAGTACGGATTCCTTCTTCGGTTGGTTCATACCGCTCCCGTCCGCGTCTGTTCGAAGACGCGCTGGTGCTTTCACTTGCGGGAAGGGGGTAAAAGGAATTAAAAAAGCTCGGGCCTGGTTTTAAATGCCGTGCCAGCCGAGACGGCTGGTGCACGATTTGACTTTGCCGTCGTGGTTTTTTGGCTCGAGCACACCTGGTCCCATTGGAAGTATTTCATCTTGAGAACAACGGTTCTGTACTAAATGAGTCATCATTAGAGTGAGCTAATGTTGTTCTGGAAGATTGGTTTCCCGGGGAGTGTAAGATCCGGCGGATTATTTGAGCGAAAACCGCTATCATAGGCGCGCATTTATGAGCGCTTTCACGAGGACATTGCCGATGAAGAAGTTGCGTTGTTTATGCTTAGGACTCACAGCTGCACTTGCTATTTCGTTGGGTGGCGCAGCATCGTTCGCGCAGGGCCGTTTGCATGAGGGCGAAGAAAGCGCCGCTAAAGATCGTCCCTGGATGAACCCCCAACTTTCACCGGATGAACGGGCCGAGATGGTGCTGAAAGAATTGACGCTGGACGAAAAAATCGATCTGGTGCATGGCGAGGGTATGCCTGGATGGCCTGGCAAGGTTTTTCCCAAGGCATATCTAGGCAATGGCGGGGCTGGATTTGTGTTCGGTGTGGAGCGGTTGGGAATTCCCATGATTCAGATGAGTGACGCTGCTTATGGGATACGGAGCAGCGCGGACAACGGAAGGTACTCGACGGCGCTGCCATCGCCGATTGCCTCCGCGGCGAGCTGGGATCCGCAAGCGGCGTGCGAGTATGGCGCGCTGATCGGGCGGGAGCTGCGCGCGCAGGGCTACAACATGACTTTAGGCGGTGGCACTAACATTACGCGGGAGCCGCGCAACGGACGGACGTTCGAATACCTGGGAGAAGATCCCGTCCTGGCGGGCACGTTGGTTGGGAACCGGATTAAGTGCGAGCAGGGGCAACACGTCATCGGAGATATCAAGCACTACGCGGTGAACGATCAGGAAAGTGGGCGCAATGAAGTGAATGCAGTGATCGGGAAACGCGCGCTGCAGGAGACGGACTTACTGGCGTTTCACATTGGCATCGAGATTGGCAATCCAGCCGCGGTGATGTGTTCCTACAATGCGATTAATGGCGATTATTCGTGCGAAAACAAATATTTGCTTACGGACGTGCTAAAGAAAGCGTGGAAGTTCAAAGGTTTCGTGGTGTCGGATTGGGGCGGCACACACAGCACGGTGAAATCGTCCGCGGCTGGTCTGGATAACGAGGAACCTGAAGATATTTATTATGGCGAGCCTTTGAAGAAAGCGGTTCAGGAGGGCAAAGTGCCTGTCGCAGAGCTGGATGATCACGTGCGGCGGGTTTTGCGTTCTGAATTTGCCAGTGGAATTGTGGACTATCCGAGAAAGAGAAGCGTAGTGGATGTGGAAGGTGGGCTGGAAACTTCGCGACAGATTGCGGAACAAAGCATCGTGCTGCTGAAAAACGATAAAGGAGTGCTGCCTTTGGATCGCGCGAAGGTGCGCTCCATCGCAATTATTGGCACGCATGCGGATGAAGGCATGATTTCGGGCGGGGGATCGGCGCAGGTGGATCCTCCGGGATCGGTGGCGCCTGCATGGAAGGCGCATGTGTGGTTTCCGACTTCGCCGTTAAAGGCGGTTGCTGCCAAGGCTCCGGGATTGAGCGTGAAGTTTGCATCTGGGGCCGATCCTGCAGCTACCGCAGCTTTGGCTAAGCAGTCGGACGTGGCGATCGTGTTTGTGCACCAGTGGAGTAGCGAGGACTATGACCTGCCGAATTTGTCGCTGCCGGAAAATCAAGACGCAATGATTGACCAGGTGGCTTCCGCGAATCCGCGGACGATTGTGGTGATTGAATCCGGGACCGCGGTAACCATGCCATGGATCGATAAAGTCAGTGGCGTGCTGGAAGTGTGGTATGCGGGCAGCAAGGGCGCGGACGCGGTGGCCAACATTCTATTTGGCGACGTGAACCCCAGCGGTAAATTGCCGATGACTTTTCCGCGTAGTGAAGCGGATTTGCCGCATCCGCGCGAAGTGATTCCGTCTCCGAGCATGCTGGGCAAGGCAGCGGTGATGGCAACTGGGGAGGCTAAGCCGACGTTTGAAGTGCATTACGATGAAGGATTGAAAGTCGGCTATAAATGGTATGACGCTGAAAAAAAGGCGGTGCTGTTTCCGTTTGGATTTTGGTTGGCGTATACGTCGTACGCCTATTCGGAGTTGAAGGTAAAAGCCGGCAAGCAGACGACCGTGACGTTTACGGTGAAGAACACCGGAAGTAGCGCGGGAGCAGAAGTCGCTCAGGTTTATGTGGCACTTCCTGCGGATGCTGGAGAGCCTCCAAAAAGATTGGTGGGCTGGAGCAAAGTTAAGCTGCAGGCGGGGGAAAGCAAGGAAGTGACGATTAGTATCGAGCCCGCGTATCTGTCTATATTTGACGAGGGGTCGGAGAGCTGGAAGATGGTACCGGGAAGTTATTCATTTATGGCGGGCGGGTCTTCACAGGACTTGCCGCTGGTAGAAAAGGTCATGCTGAAGTAGCTGTCTTGTGGCGGCGAACGAATCCGTGACTGACGATGGAGTGTTGGCTTGCGGACACTCCTTGGCGGGTCCGGTATAATCGGCGGCATTTGAGTTTAATGGAGGAAAAATGGCGGAGCCATCTTACGAGGAACTGAAAGCAAAAATAGCGGAGTTGGAAAAGAAAGGCTCTGGGCGGCGCACTGGAGCGCTGGAATACCGCGTGGGCGAAAAGGGTGGCGTAAGTGTGTACGGGCTGGGGCGGTTCCCGGTCACCCTTTATTACGAGCAGTGGGTGAGGCTGCTGGATGCCTCGCAGGATTTGCGGGCTTTTTTGGAAGAGAATAAAGGTGCGGGGAAATTAAAATTGAGAGAAACGTAAACTCTGGGAAGAGTCGTGCGGTCGAGTAGCGTCAGAAGGAAACCGCAAGACCCAGGCTGCAAATCGAGCCTGGGGCACCCTCCGCGCTGGTTGGCGCTGATTAAATTAGAACGGCAGGGACGGCGAAGGGCAACCCAGGCTGCAAATCGAACCTGGGGTTCCCTCCGCGTTGGGGGGCGCCGATTAAATTAGAACGGCAGGGACGATAAGTCGACGTTGCCGCCGGAAAAGATCACGCCAAGTTTAGGGGCGCGGCCGTCGGCGCGCGGAGGTAAGTTTAAGGCGGCGACGGCGCCGGCCCGCAGCAATGGCGCGATGGCCACCGCCGACGATGGCTCGATGATGATCTTCATGCGCTCCCAGATAAGACGGGTGGCGGAAATAATTTCCTCTTCACTGGCCAGCAAAATTCCATCCACAAGTTTTCGCAGGATGGCGAAGGTGCGGGGAGCAAGGGAAGCGCGCAGACCGTCGGCGATGGTGTCACTGGACTCCTGACACTGTAATGTGCCGCTAGCGAGCGAGCGATAGGCGTCGTCGGCGCGCTCCGGCTCGCAACCAAAGATTCGAATGTTCGGGCGCAGACCTTTTGCACCGACACAGGTGCCACTGAGGAGTCCGCCGCCACTGACGGGAGCAAAGACGGCGTCGAGATCGCCAATTTCTTCTAGGAGTTCCTTGGCGGCGGTGGCTTGTCCGGCGATGATGCGATCGTCATCGTAGGGATGTATGAGGTATGCGCCAGTCTCGGCGCGAACGCGGGCGGCGGCTTCATTGCGTGCGGTGACGGTGGGCTCGCAGAGAGCTACCTGCGCGCCGTAACTTTCGACGGCGCGGAATTTTACCGCTGGCGCATTTTTGGGCATCACCACCCAGGTTTTTACACCGCGCCATGCTCCGGCACAGGCGATGGCTGCGCCGTGATTGCCGCTCGATTGGGTGACGATGCCATGCGCAACGTCGGCGTCGGTGAGCGAGAAGATGGCATTTGTAGCGCCACGAATTTTGAACGAGCCGGTCTTTTGAAAATTATCGCATTTGAAAAAAATGTTGGCGCCGATGAGTTTATCGAGCGAAGAACTGATTAATACGGGAGTGCGATGTATTTTAGGAGCGATGCGGGCGTGGGCCTGCTTGATGGAGTCCCAGGAGGGAGGCGCAAAGTCTTCGACGGGGACGGTTTTTTGATGAGGGTTCATGTGGGCCATGTGTTTTGAGCTTGGGGAGCCATTATTGGCGTCCAATGCGCAGACAGAATACTGGAAGCGGGAGTGGGAGCAAAGCGATTGAGGGTAACTGTGCGCGCGTGGTGGCCGCTAATTTGTCACTTGACGTGCCGCGCAGCTTTGCTACGCTGACTTGAAGCCCCGTCGTTGAGACTCGCTAGCCAGTTTTCCCCGCGTGGAGCAAGTGAAAATGAAAGACCAGGAGCGCCGGCGGTTAACCCGCTACAATTTGCGCACCCCGTTGCGGTTTCGCGCGTCGGGCGTGGACGCGGACAGCATCGAACATTTTACGGAAGCGCTGAATGTTTCGCGTGGGGGATTTTTTTTCGCTTCGTCAGCGCCGCTGCGGGTCGGAATGCGATTGGAAGTTACGCTGCGCATGCCGATCGAGGTGGGCGGGAACGCGGCGAAGGAAATAAACTGCATGGCGCGGATTGCGCACACCAGAAGCGAGCCGTTTGGGGATGGAAGAATAGGGTTTGGTGCGGAAATTGAAGAGCAAACAGATGCGACGCGGCCGCCTCGCTGGGATTAGTCCGCAACTATAGTGATGAGCCTTGCCGAGGAAGGCCTTAGATCTTAGCGTTGATTTAAACTTGGAACGGTTACGGTAGTTTTTGCACTTCCCACATTTTCAAAGTGATCGTAAGCGCGCACTGCGACGGTGCGTTCTCCAGCGGACGGATTGCTAATCGTAAATTCGTAGTGTTCTTCCGGCGCATCGCTGATGTTTCCCGCGGGAGATACGAGGATCCAGTCGCCGCCGTCGAGACTGTATTGGGCGCGCTCCACACTGCTGCCCGCGTCTCGCGCGGTGAACTTGACAACTATGAAAGCTGAGGCAACAGACCCACTGTAGGTGATACCCGAGACAGCTGAAAGATGCTCGATGACCGGCGGGGTGTTGTCGACTTCGAAGCGCTCGCTGATTCGTTCGGCGGTAAGCGCGGTGGCGGGCGGATTTGAGGGTGCGTCAGCAGCAATAATCTTCAAGTAATAAGCGCCGTCTGGGAATGATGTGGTGTCCCAGGAATAAAATTTCTGCTCCAGTTTGTCCTTCAACAATTTCCAGTCCTGCTCATTTTCTCCGCGGTAATAAACAGCGTAGCGCAAATCATCGTCATTATCGTCGTGTGCGGTCCACAGGACGGTGGCGTAGCCTTTTTGCTGAATGCCCTGCGGCGGGGGTTCAAATCTTGGCGGGGTGCTCGATTGCGTGATGATCAGGCCGGAAGTATTTGGCGCCGGAGGCAGTTTCAGAGTGACCGTGGTTGGCTGGCCGGTGGGAATTATATTCGTGGCGTTGGCACGCACGCCTGGCTCCTGGATGGCGATGCCATCGATCACCGGCGCAACGTTACGCGGCAGATAAGCCAGGCTGGTCCAATCCACGCCATCGCCGGGCTGGCCGCCGTGAATCACGGCTTTCCATTGCGCAAATCGCGCGGGCGGAATTTCCATCTCCACGCCGGAGTGAGTGTAGGGACCGTACCAGGTGGACCATTCGTTGCCGGGATCTTCGGTATTGCCAGAACGCACGAAGAATTCGACGCGCGGCTCGGTGTCATGTGCAGAGGATTTTTTCGCGGCCGAAGGTGTGTTCGGGGCAGTGCGCGGACTCCACCATTCCAGGCGGCCCCATTGCGAAAAGTTTTGGGCATCGAAGGAGCGCGATTCATAGGTGCCTTCGGCTTCAAATTCGGGGCCAACGGAGAAGACTTTGCCGGGATTGGCGGTGCAGACAAAAACTTTGCCGTTTTTATCACGGGAAATTCCAGTGATCTGTGCGGAGCCGGATTTGGCGAGTTGCGCGAATACACCTTTAGAGTCGATGGCTAACAATGCGCCGTTGTTTCCGGTGCCGACGAGCAGGCGGCCGTCGGCGCCGAGGCCCAGGCTGTAGACCAAATCTTCACGCGAAGACCAAAGCTCGTCGGGAGCGCCGTTGGCGCTGATGCGATAGATGCTGGAAGAAACGACTGGCGGAAAGGGCAAGAACACCGAGGGCGCGGTGGATTGAGCGGGGGAGGTTCCGGGAGCGTTGGTAATCGTGGTGGTGCCTTGCGGGGTGACGAAGACTGCGGAAGGAGCAGGAGTGGCGTTGCGCTGCTTTTCGCCGATGGCGGAGACGTAGATGGTGCCGTCTGGGGCTATGGCCAGAGCGGTGACTTCTCGTTTAGCGGTTTCGTAAAGCACGAAACCTTGTGCCGCGGGGAGTGATTTGTCCGGTGATTTATTGGGGCGGGAGGATTTCGTGTTGGCATTGGAGACGCGCAGGACGCGGCCATTGGGCTCGGTGCCAGCGATCAGATTTCCGCTGGGATCAAAGGCTAGTGTGCGGATATGGGCTTCATCGCTGGAGTAAAAGAGTTCGCCATTGCCGCTGGAATTGACGGCGAAAATTTGGCCTTTATCGCCGGTGGCTACGTAGAGAGTTCCGTCGGGGGAAAACGCGAGATCCCAGATATATTTTGTTTTGGGATCGAAGAATACGGATTTTTCGCCGGAGGATGAGACGCGATAAACCTTTCCGTCAGGGGAAGTGCCGACATAAAGATTGCCCTGTGGGTCGAAGGTGATGGCTTGCGCAGAAAGATCACCTGAGTCAAAAACCGTGGTGGGCTTTCCTGCGGTGTCAAAGCGAAAAACTTTTGCGGGGGAGCCCGCGGCGGCGTAGAGCACACCTTTAGGATCGGTGCGCAGAGACCACAGATAGGAGGCATCGGCGTCGGCGATCAAGGCGAACTTGGGAGCTAGCTCAAGGCGGCCATCGCTGCGGACGGCCACGCCATTGGCTTTACCCTTTAGAAATTCTTCGTAGGTGCTGCTGCGCCAACGGCGAGTGTGCTCGGCGTGGGCTACTAAGGCGCACGCTATGGCCAAAAGGCACGCGAAGAAAGTTCGGGAATAGCGGATATTAAAGCGAGATTTTAAGCGCGAACTGCGAAGACGCATGTTTTTAAAAGTAATCATCGTATTTGAAGATTGAGTGAGATAACTCCGGCGACCGGACCGCCAAGCGGAATGGAAGATTCGCTGGAAAGCGATTCGCGAAGAACCTGAACAGTGCCGGGTGCCGGGCGTCCATCAACGATATTAATTTGAGAAAGCGGCACGTTGGGCAATTCCTTGTCTTCCCACAGCATGGTGGGAGATGGAGCGAAAAGTCCGACGTACAGGCGATCATTGCGGCGCTCGCGATTGAGCAGAGCTATGAGTTGATCGAGGCTTGCGGAGGCGCCGGCACCGGTGGCGGCAAATCCTCGCGATGCGCGATTGAGCATGTCGGCATCGCTGACGAGGACGCGCAGCATGGTGCCGCGGGTGACCTGATCAGGAACACGCACGGTGGTTCCCTGTACTTGAGCGGGGCCGCGATAGGAGCGGAGCAAGACCCGCACGCGCAAAGTTTCGCCTGGAGCGGCTTCGCCCTTTTCGAGCCACGCGCTTTCGATGGTGAAGGAATGGCGGCCGGGTACACTTTCGACGCGCAGCGAAACTCGCTCAATGGCGGTGGCTTCAAAATTATTGGTGAACAAACGCGAGAAAATGCTTTGCATGGTGAGGGCGATGGGCAAACCGTCGGGGGAAAGAGCGTCGCCAGGAGCGAAGGTATTTTCAATCAGCACCGGCGTGTGATTTTTCAGCTGGATTTCGCCGGAGAGATGCAGGGTAGTGCCTTCACCGTAAAGAGAATTCTGAGTGAGACCGCTGAAAGTGGTGAGCGCAACTAGGATGGGGGTTAAGCGGGGATGATTGACGAGCTGGAAGTGCAGTTGTTTTTCCGCGCCAGCGACGGAAAGAGTGAGCTCCAGCGGGATCATAGCGGGCGGAGTACCGAGCTTTCCAGTGACCGCGGTGAGGTGATCGCCGGTGATGGTGCCGATGGAACCGCCGACATTTACGATTTTGGTGGAGGCCATGTCGGAGGAGAGCGTGGTGAGCACGCGGCTGCGTGCCATGGGAAGTTGTACGTCGCCGAGACTTAAGAATGGATGGCCACACAAGAAAACGCGGTCGGCTTGCACGGCGGTGACGGTACAGGCGGAGTTAATGGAGGCGTCGCCCTGGACGAGCACCATTCCGGCCATGTCGCCGGGTTTGAGTTGTGAGTCATCCGGACGCGGGGCGGCGGTGCCACCTTGCGCGGCGACGAAACCGTAACTCTGGAGTTGCGAAGAAAATTGGCGTAGAGCGGAAGCTTGAAAACCGGAAAAGACCAGAGGCGTTTCGATGGGTTCCAAGGCGGAGCCTGATGGCAGGGTGATCTGTTGCGCAGCAAAATTATTCGCCGAACTGGAAGACGGTTCGTTTGGCAAGGAAGACGGTGAGAGTTGCTGAGGCAGATTTTGAGAGGACTGCGCGGGTTGTGGCGCGCTTGATTGGACCGGAGGATTCAAAACATCGGCGATGGGTGTTACGCCAGCGATGGGTTCCTTGGTGAATATGCCAAGCTTGAGCGAAAGGGCCCCGGCGAGTCTACCGTCCAGATAAACGGGACTGCCGCTCATGCCGGCGACGACGCCGGTGTGCTCGACCTTTGGACCTTTTAATTGAACGAGGATGATGGACTGTTTGGGGCCCAGGAAGTTGGGCATGATGCCGAGGACTTCCAGGTCGAATTTTTCAACCTGGTCACCAGCAAAAATGGTGTAGGCATAACCCTGCATGCCCGGACGGACTTCGGAAAGGGGGAGAATGTCGGTTGATTGCTGAGCGCGAGAAGGAACCGTCGCCGCAGCGAAAAAAGTGAACGCGAAGATTGCCAGACGGATGGATGGGAGTAGCGAGCGTGGAATGGACTGGTGCAAACGCGCCGAGAGCATGAACACATAATGATACGCGGCGAGGAAGAGAGGTGCAATTCAACCGGAAGAGTGGGCCGGCTAGGAAAATATGGCTAGTCGTTCCAGAACTTTTCCTGGCCAGGACTTTTCCTGGGCGAGTGACCTTCCGGCGGGGATGAGCTCAACAGCAATAATGTGATTTGTGAGATAGAAGCAGGGAACTTGGCAAACTTCGACGATTACAGATATGTAGCACGCATATGTAGCATGTGCTGTTTTGAGACGCACTTTACGTGTAATCTGCGCCTAACCACCTCAGTCCAGCCGAAAGATCAATTCGGACGTAATAAAGAAGAAGGAGAGCGCATGCGCGTACGAACTTTGCGAATGATGGCGGTACTGATATTAGGGGCGGGAAGCTTGACGGTGACCCTGGCGCAGACGAAAACTGGCGAGAAAGAACCACCTATTGGGACTTTGGCTCCTCCGGAGACGCCGGTTCGCGAGGTGAAGGAAACTTTTTTTGGTACGGAGATCAGCGATCCGTATCGCTGGCTGGAGGACTTGAACAGTCCGGAAGTTACTTCGTGGATGCACGCGCAGAATGATTACACGCGGGAGGTTCTGGAACGCATACCTAATCGGGACAAACTGCGGAAACGCATCGCGGAGTTGGACGATAGCGGGGTGCGCGTCAACGGGCTGCAATCGTTCGGCGGGCGACTTTTTTACTTGAAACAAGCGGCGGGCGAAGACAATCGCAGATTGTATGTGCGCGATGGCCGGGGTGGCGCGGAGCGACTGCTACTTGATCCACAAACGCGCACGGCGAACGGCGTGCATTATTCGATCGACTATTTCCAAGCCTCGCCGGATGGGAAGTTGGTAGCTGTGGGCATCTCACCGGGCGGTTCGGAGAACAGCGTGCTGCATGTGCTGAATGCCAGCGATGGAAAGGAAGCAGGCCCGAGCATCGATCGTGCGCAATTTGGAGCGGTGTTCTGGCTGTCCGATAGTCACAGTTTTTTTTATAACCGGCTGAGGAAACCTGCGCCGGAAGATCCGCGAACTTCTTATTACCTGAACAGCAAGGATTATTTGCATCACGTCGCAGATGATCCGGAAAAAGATGTGGCGATATTTGGCAATGGTTTATCGCCAACGGTCAGCATGACGGAGAGTGATTTTCCGTTTGTCAGCGTGCCTCCGGGATCGAAATATGCTTTCGGAGTTATTGCGCATGGAGTGCAAAACGAAAACACGATCTATGTGACCAGCCTGGATAGCTTGCATGACGCCGGCGCTTCTTGGCGGAAGATCGCGGACGTCGGAGACGAGGTGACCGGCTTTGACATTCATGGCGATCATGTTTATTTGCTGTCGCACCACGAGGCGTCGCGGTTCAAGATATTGAGTGTCGATCTGCCGAAAGACGAAGTGGCACACGCGCGGGTATTAATGGCGGCGTCGGATGCGGTGATTACCGGGATACAAGCTGCGGGGGACGCGCTGTACGTGCAAAAGCTCGATGGCGGATTGGGAAAATTGTGGCGATTGTCGTATGACGGCGGCACAGCGACGGAAATTCGATCGCCGTTTGAAGGGGCGATTCAAGAGATATTCGTGAACCCGACAGAGCCAGGAGTTTTCGTGCGGCTGGCTTCGTGGACCAAATCATCGATGTTCTTTCACTATGATCCGAAGACCAACACGATGGCGGATACAAAAATAATTCCGGTGTCGCCGGTAGATTTTTCTGGAATTGAATCGGAAGAGGTAAAGGTCAAAGCTGCTGATGACGCGATGGTGCCGCTATCGATTATTCACCAACGCGGTTTGAAGATGGATGGTTCGCGTCCGACGCTGTTGCACGGATACGGATCATATGGGTACACCTACGATCCGGGATTCGATCCGACTTCGCTGGCGTGGTTGGAGCGCGGCGGGGTGATAGCGGTGGCGCACGTTCGTGGCGGTGGAGAATACGGCGAAGATTGGCACAATGGCGGGCGCAAAGGTACGAAGGAAAACACTATTACGGATTTTCTGATTTGCGCGCAGTACCTGATCGATCACAAATACACTTCGCCGCGACATCTGGCCGGTGAAGGCACCAGCGCGGGGGGGATTACCATCGGCGGGGCGATCACCGAGAGGCCCGATTTATTTGACGCGGCACTGGATAATGTGGGTATGTCGGACGATTTGCGCGCGGAATTACAGGTGAATGGTCCCGCGAACATACCGGAATTTGGTACGGTGAAAAATAGGGATGATTTCAAGAACCTGCTGGCAATCAGCGCATTTCATCGGATAAAAGACCACACGACGTATCCGGCGGTGCTGCTCACCACGGGAATTAATGATCCACGGGTTGATCCCTGGCAGATGAATAAGATGACGGCGCGGTTGCAGGCGGCGACGTCAAGCGGCAAGCCGGTGTTGCTGCGAGTGGATTACGATGCTGGGCACGGGGGAATAGGCGCGACAAAATCGCAGCATACGGCTTTGCTAACAGACCAATATTCGTTTTTGTTGTGGCAACTCGGCGATCCGGAATTTGCGGTGCCCAATGGCGGAGCGAAGAACGCGGTAGCAAAACAGTAAAAAAAACTAATCCATGTGGTGAGGCATGGTGAAGATTTTGTCGAGGCCGTCTTCATAGGGATAGACGTGCACCATCCAGCCAAAAATGGTGGGCTGGAAGCGACCGCCGGCGGCGGCGCAAGCATCCTGCGTGGCGATTGAGCCTTTCAGTCCAAATTTAGTGAAGTCCGCGGAGCGCATTTGATCGCGTGGGGGCAGGCAGAGATTGGTGTGCAGATGCCAACTGTCGATGCCGAGGGGCACGCCGGCGTTGAGCTGGTCTTCAGTGGCGCGCTTGGGCATGGCGTACATCGCGCCGACGAGTTCATAGCCGTCGGGAGTTTTTTTGTAGAGCAGAGAGGTCGGGCGTGACGGATCGAAGTTTAGCGTTCCGAGAAAGCCATTTTTGTAACTAATGAAATGATATTCAGGCTGCGGGAGATCGGGCATAAAAATTTTGAAGCCATCGTCGAGAGCGACGTGATAGTCCTTATACTTTTCGATTCCGCTGCGTAATTGGGTAACAATTTCGTTGGCGCGCTGCACGTCGCCTGGGGCCTGAGGGCGGGGCGCGGTCATGTACATGTGTAGGCTGTGAGCGTCGTGGCCGCCAGAGGCCATGTCGTGCACGGCGCCAGCTTCCGCGGAGTGTGGGTCGCTCATATCCATGCCGGGCATGGTGTTTGTGTTGGTTTGAGTGGATTGCGATTCCCGGGCTGCGGAAATTTGCGAAGGCTGCGATTTGTGAGCAGGGATGGCGGCGAGCAAGACACCAACCAGAAAAAGGGCACCGAATAAAGTCCCGGCTTTAGTGATGAGCTGGATGGCGGTGTGGCGCGCGGACATAACGTTTCTCCCTAATCATGATACGTAGCGCGGCTAAGGAAAATTTCATGAAATTAGTAGGAATTGCAGGTGTGGCAACTGGTCGTGGGGACAGGCTGTTGATAATCGACCGAAGACAGATCGTCGCGGCGGAGGCAGAATGCATCCAATCTTGGTGATTCTATTATTGACGCACACCGATCGGTACCGTCCAAGGTGTAACGAGCGGATGGATAATGCTTTTTGTTTGCCGACGGAGCGCACGGATGACAATCCGTGGTTGACGGGCCTGCGCGGGTCGTCAACAATACTTCACCATGAATGAAAATCTGGGGGACAAGAAGTTAGCCGTTCTCGGAACCGGCAAGCTTGGCGGAATTCTTCTGCGCGCGTATCTGAAGCAGGGTTTGTTCAAGCCGCAAAATGTCACCGCAACGGTGAAACATGGCGAGAAAGCCGCAAAACTGGCGAAGGAGATGGGTATTTCCGCCAGCACAGAAAATCGCACGGCGGTTCGAGGTGCTGACATTGTGCTGCTGGGAGTTAAACCACAGATCATTGGCGACGTGCTGCAAGAAATTTCCGGAGAACTAAGCCCCAACGCTCTGGTGGTGTCGGTTGCCGCGTCAGTTCCGACTTCGTACATCGAGCAGCGGCTGGGGGCGAAGGCGGCGGTTGTACGAGTGATGCCCAACACTTGCTCAGCGGTAAATTGCGGGATGGCGGGAATATGTCGGGGGGCCAGCACCACAGAGCAACACGTGGAGATTGCGCGGGCCATGTTTGACGCCGTGGGCCGTACGGTGGTGGTAGATGAGAAAAATATGGATGCAGTCACGGGGCTTTCGGCAAGCGGACCCGCGTTCGCTTATATCATTCTGGAATCGCTGGCGGAGGCGGGTGTGAAAGTCGGCCTGGCGCGCGACGTGGCAACGTTGCTAGCCGCGCAAACGATGAAAGGGGCGGCCAGTGTGGTGCTTGAAACTGGAGATCACCCGGCGCTACTGAAGGATGCGGTGACCACCCCGGCGGGCTGTACGATTGATGGGATCCTGGAACTTGAGGAAGGGAAGTTGCGCGTAACGCTGATCAAAGCGGTGGTGAAAGCGACGCAGCGGGCCGGTGAATTGCTATTCGAAAAATAAAACGAAGACATAGTTTCGTTCCAAAATTAGCGCGAAGTTTATGGTGGCGTTGCGATGCACGGTGAAATTACGTTTTACGTGCTTGCCGGGATCGCCATCCTCAGCGCCGCGATGGTAGTGACGCGTAGAAAAGCATTCTACGGTTCCGTTTACTTCGGATTGACGTTGCTGGCTACCTCAGGAATTTTTTTGCAGCTTTACGCGCCGCTGCTGTTCGTGGCGCAGCTTATGGCGATTGCGTGTGGGGTGCTAGGAATAATTTTGTTTGCCGTGGAGGTCTCCACGCTAAATGTGGCGCTCGCCGGGGAACCTCGTTGGAGACCGCGAGTTGCGGCAATTGCCGTCACGTTGGTCTTGACGCTGCACGTAGTGTCAGCAGCGCTGTTGGGTCGTCTATTGCAGCCGGGCGAAAATCTAACGGTTCTGTTGCCTCGTGGCCCCATAGCTACACCACCGCGCGCGGTGGGACTGATGAAATTTTTCTTCAGTAACGAACTACTGCCGTTAGTGTTGATATTTTTTATGTTGTTGATCGCAGGAGTTGGTTTCCGGGCGACCTTTCAAAAAAAGGCCCTAAATTAATGCTGCCCGTCACGCATTACCTATTCTTAAGCTTTGCTCTGTTTTTCATTGGGCTCACAGGCTTATTAACTCGACGCAACATGATCGTGAAACTTTTTTCTCTTGAGATCATTCTTAACGCCGCAAGCATCAATTTTATGGCTTTCGCTCGTTTATATGGCGACGCTGCGGGGCAAGTTTTTTCCATGCTCGTGGTGGTGATGCTGGCCCTTGAATTACTCGTAGTGCTGGTGATTATTGCCGCGGTTTGCAGCCGCTGGAAGTGCGCAACGCCCGACGACGGGAAATACTTAACATCCCAACTTGATTATTAGCGTTTAGCTTCGCGACGACATCGACCATCGACTGATGCTCAATCACATTCTTAGCGCTGTCCGCACGTACATGCACGGCGATGGCGCGGTGCTGCTTCCGGAGATGCAGCTTTTTCTGTTTGCCATCGGGACGTTGGCCATGGATTCATGGGCCGCTAATACATCCAGTGAAAAAACCGGCAGTAATACGGTTTTCCACCAAAAATACTGGAATCCTGCGGTGGCGATGGCAGGCATAGCTTTTAGCGGTGTGACGCTAGTGATGCTCCGAACGCGAATTATGCAGTCGGGCCAACTTGCCGGTTTTCACCTGACATTGGTGATAGACAACTACTTTGTATTTTTCTCCGCATTATTCCTGGCCGCAACAGCGCTGGTGATTTTGCTTTCGGTGAATAGCTCAACGATTTCAGCGGTTCGACAAGGGCGGTATTTCGCTTTGCTGTTATTTGCGTGCATGAGCATGATGTTGATGGTCTCTGCCGTGGATTTGGTGGTCATATTTCTCGCCATGGAAGCGGTCGCAATCAGCACATATTTCCTCGCGGCGAGTCCGGGCCTGTCGAACAGAACTCCGTCAGCCGCAGTGAAATTCCTGTTTTCCAGCGCGCTCGGCTCCGCACTTGTGGTCTATGGGTTTTCACTGCTCTACGGTTTGAGCGGCGATACCAATATCAGTCAAGTTGCCAGAGCGCTTGGGGGCCGCCACAACGTGGCGAAGGTTATCGCTCTCAGCCGGCAAAGTGGCCCACAGGGCTTGCAGATGCTTCAGCTTTTGCAATCGCGCTTGCCTGAAGCTGTGCGCTGGCATGCCTTCACGCTGGAAGCGCTGCCCATCGCGGCCTTTATGCTAGTCAGCGTGGGCATGATACTGAAATTTGCGGTGCCACCATTCCAAGCCGAATTTAATCACGAAAATGCCGAGACAGATTTCGGCATTTCGAGCGCGGTTATCTTGTATCTTTCCGGGGCGTTTGGTATTGCAGCCGTCGCACTGCTGCTGCGGTTGTTGTTCACAATTTTTGCGGATTCACAAAACATATGGTGGTACATCATCGCCGGAATGGCGATAGCCGGTATTAGTTATGGCGTTTTGACTTCTTTGCGCCAAATGAACCTGGAACGGATCATCGTCTATTTGTCGATAGCGCAGATGAGTTACGTTCTTCTGGGCGTCGTGGCTGCCAACGAGGGGGCCGCGAAGGCGATGACTTATTACTTGCTCACTTATTTGTTCACGGTGACTGGCGTCTTCGGGATGTTGATCACAGTGCGCGACAGG